>NZ_LVDR01000003.1:0-139328 GCF_007636515.1 Shewanella sp. MSW | reverse complement strand
ATGAAGCAGATAAGTGATGCGACATTAGCTCAGTTGGTAGAGCGGTACCTTGCCAAGGTACAGGTCATCGGTTCGAACCCGATATGTCGCTCCAATCTTTATTTCCCCCTCAAAATCCTTAAAAAGTGCTTTTCGTGATCTGCCGCAGGTTTCTTGCGTTTTGTCTAATGTAGCGACATTTGTAAGCACTGATTTATGACCTTGTTCAAATATTCCCACCTTTTTTACTTCCATAATGTCTCCATACCGAATTGAATTGTGCCGTTGACGGCAGAAGAATGGAGATAGGCAGATGCGTATTCAACAGTTACGTGAACTCCTTGAATTTATAGCGAAATGTCGTCTTGATATGGCTCAGCTCTATCATAGATTACACACTCAGGCCGACTCATCCAGAGTCAAACTAATGCTAGAATATTTTGAACAGCATCAGAAACATATTGCTGAAACTCTTGAAAACTATATCGATGATGCGCCAAACAAGATCCTCGACACCTGGTACAAAGACATTGTGTTTGAGGACTTCGGCAAGCGTTGCCGCGATACCATGCTGGCGGCCAATATGACAGAAGATGATGTGCTGAATCTGCATCTGGATCTGGAAAACCGCTTGATTGCCTTACTGGAAAAAACTGCCGGTTCGTCGGCTTCGGCCGAGGTGAAAGGGGCATTGGAAGACTTGGTGCGGGTCGAGAAGATCCAGCAGCAACGACTGGTGCACAGTACTATACGTATGGACGATATTTAACTTCTCCCAGACTTGGCGGATCTGCTTGGGTCTGCCGTTAGTTCTGCCCGGCCCAGACCGGGCTTTTTCATTTTTATCAACTTGTTCTGATTCAAGTCATAAATACTCACTGACTTTACTGCTAGTGTGATTATCAATCATCACAGTCTTTATGCTGATTTTTTATCGGTAGCGTCAGCGCCCGAAAGATGCCGACGGCGACCAATAAGGCACAGAGAGCCAGGAGCCAGAACCAGGGAAATACCCAGTTAAAGGGTAATCCCAGCAGTAATACGCAGAGTATTAAAATAAGCAGTGTCAGTAGCATCATTCCTGTGCTTCCTTCCGGCATCCTTTGCCACAGCATAAGTTTAGTGAACGAGTGGTTTTTTTCGAGTTAACAAGTCATCAGTATCTGTCAGTCAGGAGATAGGAGAATCGATATGGCCCAGGATTTGTCAGATATGCCCCGTCAGCTGTATAGCGCCAAGGCCGTGCGCCAGGCCGAGTTGGACTGGGTGGCGGCCGGGCAGGGCAGTCTCTATGAGTTGGTTGAGCGGGCCGGGAAAGCCGCCTTTGAGGCATTGGCTGTCAAATTGACCCCAGGCAGCCGGGTGCTGGTCATTGCCGGGCAGGGAAACAATGGCGCCGATGCCTTGGTTTGTTTGCGCTGGTTATTGAACTCGGGTTTCAATGCCAGTCTGTTTATCTTTCCCGCCAGTCAGCCCAGCACTGAGTGGGAGCAAGCCTGGAATAAGTTGCAGCAATCCGTGCCGGAGGTGGCTCAGGTATCAGAGGTAACCGCTGCCGAATATGATTGGATAGTGGACGGCTTGTTGGGAACCGGTCTCAAGGGGGATGTCCGGCCGGAAGCCGCCGGCATGATAGCCCAGATAAATACGGCAAGGGCCAAGGTGCTGAGTCTGGATTTGCCTTCCGGTATAGATGCAGATACCGGCGCAGCTCTTGGGGCGGCAGTCGAAGCCGAGCAGACACTCTGCTTTGCGGCCCTTAAGCAAGGGCTGCTGACCGGCAGAGCCAGGCACTGCTGCGGCGAGCTGCATTTTGTTGACTTGGGACTAAGTGATTATCTGCCGCCTTCGGACGTGGTCAGAGTCGGCACTGAGTACCTCAAGGGGCTTTTCGATGCCCGCCCAAGGGACAGTCACAAGGGCAAGTCGGGCAAGGTTACTGTCATAGGCGGCGATTATGGTATGGGAGGGGCCGTCAGGCTGGCGGGTGAAGCCTGTCTCAGGGCCGGTGCCGGTTTGGTGACTGTGGTGAGCCGGCCGGAGCATCAACTTACGGTCAATGCCAACAGGCCGGAACTGATGTTCTGGGGCTGTGAACTGGTGGATATGGAGGTTTATCTGCGCCTTGGCTGGGCACAGGTACTGGTGTTGGGGCCTGGGCTTGGCCGCGCCGACTGGGGATATAATCTGTTCAAGGCGGTCAGTCTTAGCGATAAGCCCTGCGTGCTGGATGCCGATGCACTCAATCTCTTGAGCCAGGAGAAACGCTCCCAGGACAATCGGGTTTTGACTCCTCATCCGGGGGAAGCCGCCAGGTTGCTGGCAACGGATATTGCTGATATCGAAGCCGACAGGTTTGCAGCGGTTAGAAAGCTGCAGGCTCAATATGGCGGTGTGGTACTGCTCAAGGGCGCGGGTACTCTCATTTATGATGGTAAACAGCTGTTTGTTGCCCCAGTGGGGAATCCCGGGCTCGCCAGCGGTGGGTGCGGCGACGTGTTATCTGGTATAATCGGCGCGCTGATGGCTCAGGGACTGGACAACACCCGCGCGACTGTGGCAGGGGTGATAGTTCACGGCGGCGCAGCCGACCTTGCTGCCCGTGACGGGGAGAGAGGCATGCTTGCCAGCGATCTTATGCCCTGGATCCGCCATCTGGTAAACACTGACTTGTAAGCTTAACGGGCCAATGTAAGGCGTGGATCCACACTTAAATGACTATCGAACACAGCTTGACTCTGCAATTGGCAGATGAGACTCAAACTGTCGCCTTAGGGCGGCAATTGGCGGCCTTGATTAGTGCGCCGTTGACCATTTATCTGACCGGAGAACTTGGTGCCGGCAAAACGACTTTCAGTCGTGGCTTAATTCAGGCCTTGGGTCATCAAGGTGCAGTTAAGAGTCCGACCTATACACTCGTGGAACCTTATGAGCTTGAAGGAATCGAAGTATATCATTTTGACCTTTATCGACTCAGCGACCCCGAAGAACTGGAGTTTATGGGGATCCGGGATTACTTCAACGAGCGCAGCCTTTGCATTATTGAATGGCCGGAACAGGGGATGGGATGCTTGCCCGCTGCCGATATACATCTGCATATCAAATATGCTAATACTGGTCGCGAAATTTCTCTGCAAGCCGATTCCGACAAGGGTAAGGTGCTATTAAGAAAAATAACAAGCAATGGTAAAGACTAATAACATCTTATTTAAACTGACTTTTTTTATTATCTGTTGGGTAATGGCGGCGCCGACTTGGGCGGCCAATAAACTCGACGGAGTGCGTATTTGGGCGGCGCCCGAGTCGACTCGGGTAGTTTTTGACTTAAGTCAGGCGCCTGACTATAGCTATTTCACGCTGAGCAACCCTGACAGACTTGTGGTGGATCTGAAAAAGAGCAGCAATGGCGTCAAGCTGGAAAAAGTTGAAAACAACAGCCCCTTGGTCAAAAAGGTGCGTTTGAGCCAGCCGCCGGAGAAAGGCACACTGCGGCTAGTCATAGATCTCAAACGGGCTGCCAAGGCTAATCTGTTCTCTCTGCCTCCAACCGCACCATACGGCAATCGTTTGGTGGTGGACCTTGATGACAAGAGCACTTCGGCCAAAGCCAGGGTGACCCCGACAGCCACTGAAGCGGTGCGGGATGTGATTATCGCTATCGATGCCGGCCATGGTGGTGATGATCCAGGTTCCATCGGGCCTTCCGGTCTGTACGAGAAGAAGGTGTCATTGGCGATTGCCAAACGAGTGGAAAAGAAAATTAATGCGACTCCCGGACTTAAAGCCGTGATGATCCGTACCGGCGACTATTTTGTTAACCTGAACCGTCGCTCGGAACTGGCGCGTCAGAGTAAGGCCGATTTGCTGATCTCTATCCACGCCGATGCCTTTACTTCACCTCAGCCCAGAGGCGCCTCAGTGTGGGTGCTCTCCATGCGGCGGGCCAATACCGAGATCGGCCGTTGGCTGGAGCAGAAAGAGAAACATTCAGAGCTGCTCGGCGGTGCCGGTGAGATTATTCAAAATACCGATAATGAACAGTATCTGGCGATGACCTTGCTGGATATGTCGATGGATAGATCCATGGCGATGAGTCACACTGTGGCCAGCGATATTCTTTCTGGTTTGGGCAAGGTGACCAAACTGCACAAGCACAAGCCCGAGTCGGCGAGTCTGGCGGTGCTCAAATCGCCGGATATCCCGTCCATTCTGGTGGAAACAGGTTTTATCTCCAACCCTCAAGAAGAGAGGTTGCTCAGTAATGCCAACCATCAGGACAAACTGGCCAAGGCGATTCATAAAGGTGTACTCAAGTATTTTGAAGCCAATCCGCCGGCCGGAACCATGCTGGCCAAGCAGGGCGCTATTAAACACAAGGTTGTTAGAGGCGAATCTCTGTCGGTAATCGCCAATCGTTATGAGGTGTCGGTGGCCGATATCAAGAAAGCCAATAACTTGAAATCGGATGTAGTGCGTATAGGTCAGCAACTGGTTATCCCCAGAGCCTGAGGAAGAGATGGCAATTCAGATATTACCCCCACAACTGGCTAACCAGATTGCGGCGGGCGAAGTGGTAGAGAGGCCGGCCTCCGTCGTTAAGGAGCTGGTGGAAAACAGCCTGGATGCAGGTGCAACCCGGGTCGATATTGAAATCGATAAGGGCGGTGCCAAGCTTATTCGAATTCAGGACAACGGCGCTGGTATCACCAAGGATGAACTGGCACTGGCGCTGTCCCGTCATGCCACTTCCAAGGTGCATACACTGGACGATCTTGAAGCCATTCTCAGCTTTGGTTTTAGAGGTGAGGCGCTGGCCAGTATCAGTTCGGTTTCCCGCCTGACCCTGACATCCCGCACGGCCGAACAATCCGAGGCCTGGCTCGCCTATGCCGAAGGTGCTGATATGGGGGTCAAGATACTGCCTGCGGCCCATCCCGTGGGCACCAGTATTGAAGTGGTGGATCTCTTCTTCAATACTCCGGCGCGCAGACGTTTCCTCAAGAGTGACAAGACAGAGTTCACCCATATTGATGAGTGGCTGAAAAGGATTGCTTTGGCTAGGCCGGAAATTCACCTGACGCTGAAACACAATGGCAAACAGGTGCGCAACTATCGTCCGGCGGACAATGAAGCCCAATATCTGCAAAGGTTGGCTCAGGTCTGTGGTCGTCCTTTTGCCGAGCAAGCGTTGAGGGTGGAATGTCAGCATGACGACATGCGCCTCAGTGGCTACCTGCAGTCACCCTGGCAAGTTGAGCCCTGTGATACTCACTATTTTTATGTCAATGGCCGTTTGGTCAGAGACCGTTTGGTGAACCATGCAGTCAGGCAGGCCTTTGCTGGTTTGGCCGAGTTGGAACAGCCCGGTTATGTGTTGATGCTGGAGCTGGATCCCCATCAGGTAGATGTCAATGTGCACCCGGCTAAGCATGAGGTGCGTTTCCATCAGGCCAGATATGTGCACGATTATATCCTGCAGGCTTTGAGCTCTGCTCTGCAGCAAGCACAGCAACTGCCGGTCGATGACGTTAATCCGCATTTAAGCCAGACAGATTATGCTGCGCCCATTGATGTGGGTTCAGACGCCGCTGCTACAAGCTTCAACCAAGGTGGGATGATAGATGGCAGCCGTGCCGAGCCGCGTTTTCGTGAGCCTGAGTCAAGCGGCGGCAGCGCTGGATATCAAAGCCAATATGGCGATAGAGCTCCTTTAAGCGGTAAGGCACCGGGTTCATATTCTGGTGCCGGTCCCCGTCAGGGAGCTGCAGCCCCCTCCAGGTCGGCCATCAGTAGTTATGGCGCCTTGTTGGCGACGCCTGGCGTGGTTAATGAAACCAGTCCTGAAGCAAATGTGGCTGTGATGCCGCCTCTGCTGGATGGCGAGCACTGGGTGTTGGTCGAGAATGCGCAGCTTAAACTGCTAAAGGTGAAAGCTGCTGCCAAGCGATTGAGATATAATGAGATTGTCACCCGCTTTCCTACCGGATTGACCGGTCAGCCATTGTTGATGCCGGTCGCTGTTGATGCCGATCCGGAATGGCCGGCATTGCTGGAGGAAAGGGAGACTCTGCTGAGACAATTGGGGCTGGATCTCAGTATTCGTCATTCACAGTTGATAATCAAAAAAGTGCCCCCATATCTGAGGGACACGCAGCTGGCTAGCTTGATCCCTGAACTGCTGCAATGGCTCAGATTCGAGCAGCCCCAGGAAGCGGCCTTGGCCAATTGGCTGGCACAGAGCAGCTTGAGTAGCTTTGTTTCGGCACCATTGATATGGCAGGGGATCTCTGCATTGGACGAGCAAGCTCGGCAAGAAATTTTACAGCTGGCTAAGGTATTGCCTTGGCAGCAATGGTTGGAAGAAGAAGGCAGTGAGTAAGGCGAAACAGCCAAGAGTGCTGACATTGATGGGGCCGACCGCCTCAGGAAAAACAGCGTTGGCGCTGGAACTCGCCGAACATCATAACTGCGAGATCATCTCGGTAGATTCGGCACTTATCTATCGGGGAATGGATATAGGTACCGCCAAACCCAGCGTGGAAGAGTTGGCTCGCGGGCCGCATAGGCTGATAGATATCCGTGATCCCAGCGAAAGCTATTCAGCTGCTGATTTTCGCAGCGATTGTCTGCAGGAAATTGAGCAGATCGTCAATATGGGAAAAACCCCGCTTTTGGTGGGTGGTACCATGTTGTATTTTAAAGCATTATTGCAAGGCTTATCGCCACTTCCCAGTGCCGATGAGGCGATAAGGGCCCAGATACAGCAAGAAGCCGAGCAACTGGGCTGGCAAGTGCTGCATCAGAAATTGGCGCGGATTGACCCGGTTTCGGCCGCACGCATTCACCCCAATGACCCACAACGTCTTGGACGCGCACTGGAGGTGTATCGTATCAGCGGTAAGAGTTTGACCGAATTGACTCAGGCTAAATCGCCTGAGCTTCCCTATGATGTGGTGCAGTTTGCCATTGCGCCACAGGAGCGTAAAACGCTGCATGGGTTGATAGAGACAAGATTTATGCAGATGCTGCAGGCTGGATTCACCGATGAAGTGGCCAAGCTGAAGCAAAGGGGCGATCTACACCTGGATATGCCCTCGATGCGCTGTGTTGGATATCGCCAGTGTTGGCAATATCTGGAGGGTGAATTTGACCATGATACTATGGTCGAAAAAGCCGTCGCTGCTACTAGGCAATTGGCAAAGCGTCAATTAACATGGTTGCGAGGATGGCCGGAGTTGAATTGGCTGGAGAGTGGGGCGCAAGGGAATTTAGTTCAGCTTATGCGTTACTGCCGCTAGCTTAATAGCCCTTGCTGTATAATACTCAAACCGAACAAGAAAGCTTTTTGTTAGTACTATATAAATTAAAAAAAGGAAATAAAAACATGGCTAAGGGGCAATCTTTACAAGACCCATTCCTGAACGCACTACGCCGTGAGCGCGTTCCTGTTTCTATCTACCTGGTCAACGGTATCAAGTTGCAGGGACAGGTGGAATCTTTTGACCAGTTCGTTATCTTGCTGAAAAACACGGTTAGCCAGATGGTATATAAGCATGCCATTTCAACTGTTGTGCCTTCTCGTCCATTTAATGTGAGCAATCATCAGGGCGGTGGTCAGCAGAACTACAACTCGCAGCATGATGATAGCAGCGAACAGTAATAAGTTAAGGAGTTCACTTCTTGTTTGATCGCTATGAGGCGGGAGAAACTGCAGTACTTGTTCATATCGACTTTTCCGATGAAGACAGTCGGGAAGACCTTGTTGAATTGCAACTCTTGGTCGAGTCGGCCGGGGCGCGTTCGGTAGGGGTGATAACAGGAAGCCGCCGGGCGCCTGACCGCAAGTTTTTCTTGGGGACAGGAAAGGCGGAAGAACTGGCAGCTTTGGTAGCTGCGACCGAGGCAAATGTGGTGATTTTCAACCACGCATTGAGTCCTGCACAGGAAAGAAATCTTGAAATTCTGTGCCAATGCCGGGTGTTGGATAGAACCACGCTTATCCTCGATATCTTTGCTCAGCGGGCCCGTACCCATGAGGGCAAGTTGCAGGTGGAGCTAGCGCAGTTGCGCCACATGTCGACTCGCCTGGTGCGGGGCTGGACTCACCTTGAACGCCAAAAGGGCGGGATAGGTTTGCGCGGCCCCGGGGAAACCCAGCTGGAAACTGACCGGCGATTGCTGCGGGGGCGGATTAAGTCCATCAATCGCCGTTTGGAGAAAGTGGACAAACAGCGGGAACAAAGCCGTCGTGCCAGGAAGCGAAGCGACCTGGCTACTGTGTCACTGGTTGGTTATACCAACGCAGGTAAGTCCACATTATTCAATGCGTTGACAACATCTGAGGTGTATGCCGCCGATCAGTTGTTTGCGACCCTGGATCCGACGCTGCGTAAGCTGGAGTTGGACAACGGCGCCGTCTTTTTAGCCGATACTGTGGGGTTTATTCGTCATTTGCCCCATGAACTGGTAGCGGCGTTTAAGGCGACATTACAGGAAACCCGCCAGGCCGATCTCCTGCTGCATGTGGTGGATTGCGCTGACGACAATATGAATGACAACTTTGAGCAGGTGCAAGAAGTACTTAAAGAGATTGAGGCCGATGACATTCCACAGCTTCTGGTCTGTAACAAGATAGATCTGTTGGAAGAGATAGGCCCCAAAATAGATTTCGATCCTGAAGGCCGACCATACAGAGTATGGATCTCGGCGCAGCAAGGGTTGGGACTGGATCTTCTCAAGCAGGCGGTGGATCAGCTGACTGCTGCTACCATAGTTGAGCTTAGCTTGAGAATACCGGCAACAGCCGGGCATTATCTTGGCCAGTTTTATCGACTGGATGCGATACAGCAGAAAGAGTATGACGACCTGGGGAACTGTATCTTGTCTGTTCGTTTACCACAGCCGGACTGGCACCGGCTGGTTAAGCAGAGTCAAGGTGAGTTGGAAACCTTTATCCTCGAACCCGAGATTGATAAAGTAGTTTGTTAATAATCTCGTTTATTCATCCACTTATGGAGAGTTAAATGGCTTGGAACGAGCCCGGTAACAAGGGTAATGATCCTTGGGGAAACAAAGGTGGCAATGACAAAGGGCCACCAGATCTGGACGATGTATTTCGCAATTTGGCCAAACGCTTTGGCGGCAAGGGTAACGGTGGTTCAGGCTTCAGCATTGGGACTCTGGCCATAGTTGCAGGTATTGCCCTGGCGGTATGGGGTTTTTCCGGTTTCTACACTATCAAAGAAGCGGAGCAGGGCGTTGTGCTGCGTTTCGGTGAACATGTCGGCGAAGTTGGTCCTGGCCTACACTGGAAAGCCACCTTTATCGATACGGTTTTACCGGTAGATGTCGCATCTGTGCGCTCTATTCCGGCGTCCGGCAGCATGCTGACAGCCGATGAAAATATGGTCGTGGTCGAGCTTGATGTGCAGTACAAGGTGAAAGATGCCTACCAGTATCTGTTCAGTGCCGTTGATGCTAACTCGAGCCTGCGTGAAGCCACTGACAGTGCGCTGCGTTATGTCATAGGTCATTCAAAGATGAATGATATTTTGACAACCGGGCGTGCCAAGGTACGTGACGACACCCGCGCAGAGATTGAACGTATCATTGCACCTTACAATCTGGGATTGCAGATTGAAGACGTTAACTTCCTGCCGGCCAGACCGCCGGAAGAAGTAAAAGATGCCTTTGATGATGCGATTTCAGCACAGGAAGATGAGCACACCTATATCCGTCAGGCCGAAGCTTATCAGCTGGAAATCGAACCCAAGGCCCGTGGTCAGGTAGAACGTATCAGTCAGGATGCCCGCGCTTATAAAGAGCGTGTTGTTCAGGATGCAGAAGGTGCTGTAGCCAAGTTCAACAAGCTGCTGCCTGAGTATAAGCTGGCCCCTGAGGTGACTCGAGATCGTCTCTATATCGATGCAATGCAGCAGGTATTCAGCGATACCAACAAGGTACTGATAGATGCCAAAAATAACGGCAACCTGATGTATCTGCCGCTGGATAAGCTGATGTCTCAGGACAACAAGCCTAAACCTAAAGCGGAGCAGGAACCCGAGCAGCATGTGGATTCCGTCAGCAGCCAAAGAAACACCAATAACAGCAGCTTCAACGGACGTATGACCCGCGAAGAGCGTATCCGTCAGGGGAGGGAGTAAACCATGAGCAGATTTGTACTCATTATTATTGCCCTGCTGGCGATTGTTGGTGTGTCTTCACTGATGGTAGTCAACGAAGGGGAGCGCGCCATAGTTTCCCGCTTTGGTGAAGTATTGAAAGACAATGTTGACGGTAAGATGGTGCCCCGAGTCTATGGCCCGGGTCTGAATGTCAAGATTCCGTTGATTGACAAAGTCCGTTATATGGATGCCCGTATCCAGACCCTGGATGGTGCAGCCGACCGCTTTGTGACCTCTGAGAAGAAAGACCTGATGGTGGATTCTTATGTCAAATGGCGTATCAAGGACTTTGAAAAATACTATCTGGCAACAGAAGGTGGCAACAAGTCCAAGGCAGAGTCGTTGCTGCAGCGCAAGATCAACAGTGACCTGCGTACCGAGTTCGGTAAACTGACCATCAAACAGATTGTTTCCGGTACCAGCGAAGGCAGCACAAACTTGGCCGAGAGCAGCAGCCGTGATGACTTGATGCGCATCACTCTGGAAAATGCCGCCAAGAGCGCTGAAGGTCTGGGTATTGAAGTGGTCGATGTCAGGGTTAAACAGATCAACCTGCCATCCAACGTCAGCCACAGTATTTTCCAACGGATGCGTGCCGAACGTCAGGCGGTAGCCAAGAAACACAGAGCTGAAGGTAAGGAAGCGGCCGAGAGAATTCGCGCCATGACCGACGCCAACGTGGTGGTGACTCTGGCTAATGCTCGTCGTGAAGCGGAGAACATTCGCGGTGAAGGTGATGCCATTGCCGCCAAGATATACGCCGATGCCTATACCAAGGATCCTGAGTTCTTCAGTTTCCTGCGTAGCCTGGAAGCCTATAAGGCCAGTTTTGCCGGTAAATCAGACATTATGGTGCTGGAGCCGGACAGCGAATTCTTCAAATACATGAAGCAAAAAGGCAAGTAACAGTGTTGCTCGAAAGACCCGGACTGGTTCCGGGTCTTTTTTTATCTTTTTCTTAGCTTGATGTGAAAGTCACAGAATTATTGGTATTAATGTGTAAAGCAAATATATATTGTTAATAATCAACTGGTTATAATTCAGCTTTAATTGAATTACTCTCGAGATGCTGGTGTTTAGCCGCCTAAATCCGCTGTTTTTTTAACCCGGACAGCTAAAAAACTGTAATCTCCTTAACCAACTTATGTCTTTTGACTATGATCTGCTTCTAATTTTTCGCTATAATGAGCCCCGCCTCAAAATTCGGCTTTTCCCTTTAGTGAGAACTAAGAGGCCTAAAGTCTTGAAAAACAAAAATTCCAACACCCTCTGGGAGATAAGTGGATGAGCAATGCGCCAGTCGATACCGGACGTCGCAGATTCCTGACAGCTGCAACCGCCGTAGTGGGCGGTGCTGGTGCCGTCGCTGTAGCGGTTCCCTTTATAAAGTCATGGAATCCGAGTGCCAAAGCGAAAGCTGCAGGTGCACCGGTAGAAGTAAATATCAGTAAGCTAGAGCCAGGTCAGCTGATCCGTGTGGAGTGGCGTGGCAAACCCGTATGGATTGTCCGCCGTACCGAGGAAGTTCTTAACGAGCTCCCAACCCACGATGACAGATTGCGGGATCCTGCTTCTGACGAACTACAGCAGCCTGATTACGCCCAAAATGGCGTACGTTCGATTAAGCCTGAGTACTTTATTGCCGTAGGTATTTGTACTCACCTGGGTTGTTCACCTACTTACCTGCCAGACTCTTTTGCAGAGCAGGTTGAAGGTGTGACTTCAGGTTTCTTCTGTCCATGTCACGGTTCCAAGTTCGATATGGCCGGTCGCGTCTTCCAGGGCGTACCTGCTCCGCTGAACCTGGTGATTCCTCCACATCAATATATTGATGATGGTAACGTGCTCATCGGCGTAGACCAGGGAGCTGCATAATGGTTAAGAATATAATTGACTGGATCGATGCGCGTATCCCTATGACGGCAACTTATAACCGCCATGTTGGTCAGTACGCTACCCCCAAGAATTTTAACTTCTGGTATTTCTTCGGCTCTCTGGCGCTGTTGGTTCTGGTAAACCAGCTGTTGACCGGTATCTGGCTGACCATGAACTATGTGCCTACCGCTGAAGGCGCATTTGCTTCTATCGAATACATCATGCGTGATGTCGAGTACGGCTGGTTGCTGCGTTACATGCACTCCACCGGGGCTTCGGCCTTCTTTGTGGTGGTTTACCTGCACATGTTCCGTGGCCTGCTCTACGGCTCTTACCAAAAGCCTCGTGAACTGCTGTGGCTGTTTGGTATGTTGATCTTCCTGGTACTGATGGCCGAAGCCTTTATGGGTTATCTGCTGCCATGGGGCCAGATGTCCTACTGGGGCGCTCAGGTAATTATCTCACTGTTCGGTGCTATTCCGGTTATCGGTGATGACTTGACCCTGTGGATCCGTGGTGACTATGTGATCTCAGGTGCAACCCTGAACCGCTTCTTCGCTCTGCACGTTATTGCGTTGCCTCTGGTACTTGTCGTACTGGTATTCCTGCACCTGATTGCTCTGCATGAAGTGGGTTCCAACAACCCTGACGGTATCGAAATCAAAAAGAATAAAGATGAAAATGGTTGGCCTGTCGATGGCATCCCATTCCATCCTTACTTCACTGTAAAAGATATCATGGGCGTTGCCGGCTTCCTGATTGTCTTCTGTTACGTACTGTTCTTTATGCCTGAAGGTGGTGGTTACTTCCTCGAGAAGCCTAACTTTGAAGCCGCTAACCCAATGAAGACGCCTGAGCATATTGCGCCTGTATGGTACTTCACTCCGTTCTACGCCATTTTGCGGGCCGTACCGGATAAGCTGGGTGGTGTGGTTATGATGGGTCTGGCGATTGCCGTACTCTTTGTGCTGCCATGGCTGGATCGCTGTAAGGTTAAGTCGGTTCGCTACCGTAGCATGATTCACAAGCTGAACATTGCTCAGTTTGCTGTGTCCTTTATCGTCCTGGGTTACCTGGGAGCGGTACCTGCGACACCAACGCTGACCATTGTTGCCCGAATCTTTACTTTCACTTACTTCGGTTTCTTCCTGCTGTTGTTCATCTACAGCAAGAGTGAAAAGACCAAGCCAGTACCAGAAAGGGTGACATTCAAATGAAAAAGTTATTGATTGCTTTGGTTGCCTTTGTGCCTGGTATGGTGTCTGCCGCCAGTGGTCACAATGTGCACCTGGAAGATGCCAATATTGATCTGACAGATAAAGAGTCGCTGCGCCGTGGTGTAGAGCTGTTTCAAGACAACTGTGCCGGTTGTCACAGCACTCAGTATCAGCGCTATCAGCGTGTTGCTGAAGATCTGGATATCCCTGTCGACGAGATGCGCAAGCTGATCCACACAGATGCCAAGATCGGCGAACTGATGGAAAACTCGATTGAAACCAAAGATGCGGCCAAGTGGTTCGGTGCCGCGCCACCGGATCTGACTCTGGTAGCCCGTGTCCGTGGTGAAGATTGGGTATATTCCTATCTTAAAGGGTTCTACAAAGACCCAAGTCGTCCTTTCGGCGTGAACAACACAGTGTTCCCGTCAGTCGGTATGCCGCATGTGTTGGAAGGCCTGCAAGGTATGCCGGTTAAGCAGGAAGATGGCAGCATCACTGTCAGCGGTGGCAGCCTGTCTGCGGAAGAGTACGATCAGGTGGTTCGCGACCTTACCGGTTTTCTGGTTTACTCGGCTGAACCGGTTAAATTGGAGCGCGAAAACCTGGGTAAGTGGGTACTCGGCTTTCTGTTTATATTCTTCGTGATCGCATACCTGCTCAAGAAAGAATATTGGAAGGATGTACACTAACCCTTAGAAAGGGGTAGAATATATTATCCGCATAATGTAAACGGGGGGCATTGCCCCTCGTTTACATTTGTTTTTTTCAATTCCGGAGGGTATCAATGGCTGTTGCTGCCAATAAACGCTCTATCATGACCCTGTTCTCAGGTGCCGATGATCTCTATAGCCATCAGGTTCGCATCGTATTGGCTGAAAAAGGGGTAACTGTTGATGTGTTGCAGGTAGATCCCAATGATATGCCAGAGGATCTGCTGGAACTCAACCCTTACAACTCAGTGCCAACTCTGGTCGACCGTGAACTGGTGTTATACGAAAGCCGTATTATCATGGAGTATCTGGACGAGCGCTTCCCGCACCCGCCGCTGATGCCCGTTTACCCGGTTTCCCGTGGTCAAAGCCGTCTGATGATGCATCGCATCGATACAGACTGGTATTGCCTGGTTGATCGTATTCGTAAGGGTGACCGCGCCGATGCGGCCCGTAAAGAGTTGCAGGAAAGTCTGCTGTCTATCGCGCCTGTGTTTGCCGAAATGCCTTACTTCATGAGTGAAGAGTTCGGTTTGGCCGATTGTTATCTTGGCCCCTTGTTGTGGCGCCTGCCAGTGCTGGGTATCGAACTGGATAACCGCACAGGTAAAGACATCAAAGCCTATATGAACCGTATTTTCGAGCGTGAGTCCTTTAAGGCCTCTCTGACCGAAGCCGAGCGCGAAATGCGCATGGGTATCTGATGAAAGATTTGACCCCAAGTCGTCCATATTTGCTTAGAGCTTACTATGAGTGGCTGATGGATAATCAGCTGACTCCACATCTGGTAGTGGATGCCACTATGCCGGATACTCAGGTACCGCTGCAGTATGTTAAGGATGGTCAAATTGTACTGAATGTCGCCGGCAGTGCTGTCGGTGGCCTGAAGCTCGGTAACGAGTTTGTTGAGTTCAATGCCCGTTTCGGTGGTGTACCACAGCAGGTGCTGCTGCCTATGGCTGCTATTGTTGCCATCTATGCTCGTGAAAACGGTGCCGGTACAGTATTCGATATGGAAGATGCCTATCTGCTTGAAGAGGGTGAGGAATCACTGCTGAATGTGGTTGAAGAGGTTGAACAGCCACGGACTGAAGCCGAAACTGAACCTACAGCAGACAAGCCCAAGCGGCGTGGCCACCTGACTTTGGTTAAATAAAACCGGGTCAACGCTTCAGCTTAAGCATTGCAAAAAGCCAGTCACAATGACTGGCTTTTTCTTTTCAACGGCTGCAATACTGCATCTACCAGCTCCACTCGGTTACGACCATTTATCTTGGCCTGATACAGAGCCTTGTCTGCCTGTTTGAGCGCCTCGCTGGCGCTAACTCCCGGAGTAAGAGTCGCCAGGCCTGCAGAAGCTGTCAGTTGTAGGTAATGGCTTTGATATTCCAGGCCTTGTTGTCTGAGAGACTCAAGGAGTTGCTCGCCTCTTTGCTGTAGGGCCTGAGTCCCGGCTTCATCCAGCCTCAGCAGCAAGGCAAACTCTTCCCCGCCTATTCTGGCCAGTCGCTCCTGAGGCTTGAGCGCTTGCTTGAGTAGCTTGCTGACATGGATAAGGGCGACATCGCCGGCATCATGGCCAAAGTTATCGTTTATCTTTTTGAAGAAATCCAGATCCAACAGGGAAAGCGCCCAGTGTCCCGGCTGCTCTCTTTGCAGTGCGACTTGGCGCATGAATGCGCGGCGGTTGAGCAATCCGGTTAAGGTGTCTGTGTCGGCCTGATGTTGCAGTACCAGCTCGGCGCGCTCGGCATACATTTCGCTGATCAGCAGTATGGCGCAGGAGCTGATAATACAGGAGCAGATCACCAAGGCTTGTAAAACAGCTAGGGTATGTGTAGAAAGCAGGGCGATATCTGGGTGGGATGGCCAGCCATGCAGCTCAAAGAAGCTGAACAACCCCAGATTGGCTAACATCAGGCTCAGGATAGAACGCCATTCACGGATCTCAAACAGTACAACCAACATGATGGCAAACAGCAGGTAATAGCTGTGGATCTTGATACTGGTACCTTGGGCTGTCATTAAAGCTGTGGCGGCATCGGCCATCAACAGCAACATTAAACACCATCTGGCGGCAAAGAACTTGCCTTTGTAGTTGAGCAGTAACACCAGAGGCAGCAGGGCAACAAAGGGCAGCTGATTCAAGCCGGAAAGGAGAAAACCCTGATTGCCGCTGATATAAAAGCCGAAAGTAAATAATAATATAGTCGCTATGGAAACCAGTACGCCCAAGTTGACTTGAATGACTTTGCGCTCCCGGGTTTTGACAGCACATCTATCACACCCTAGCATCAGTAAAAAATTCAGTAACCTGGTCATATTGAGCATAGGCAAAGCACTTTGAGAAGCCACTCGAAATATCAGCTTAATTCAAACCTCGTTGTTGAACCAGTCTTGGCTGACTTTCGGCATGATCCCTGTGCGTCAGTATGGTAGCATCTCTCGCCTGCACAACCTTTACCGTGCAATTGCGGGCAAAGATAAGGTGAGACCACAATGCTGCTGATGATCGACAACTATGATTCCTTTACCTTTAATCTGGTGCAGTATTTTCAGCAGTTGGGGCAGCAGCCTGTTATCAAGCGTAACGATGAGATTGCGCTTGATGAGATCCGCGAGTTGGCGCCGGATTATCTGGTGATATCTCCCGGGCCTTGTAGCCCGGATCAGGCGGGGATCTCGCTGGCCGCCATCGAACATTTTGCCGGTAAGTTGCCTATCCTGGGCGTCTGCCTTGGGCATCAATCGCTGGCTCAGGTGTTCGGTGCCAAGGTGGTTCGGGCCAAGCGGGTGATGCATGGCAAGACATCGGCCATCAGTCACAATGACCGTGGGCTGTTTCAAGGCCTGGCCAATCCTTTGACCGTGACCCGCTACCACTCGCTGCTGATTGAATCTGTGCCTGAAGGCTTCAGTCTGGATGCCTGGTATGATGACCCGGTACACGGGCGGGAAATCATGGCCATCAGCCATGCCGAGAAACGCCTCTACGGCGTGCAGTTTCATCCCGAATCCATTCTGACCCAGCAGGGGCTTGAACTGCTCAATAATTTTCTGCGTCTGGCTTAAGGAGCAGTGAGCCAGTCCCGGATTCGTACCAAGGTTCCATCCTTAACAAGCCTTTACAAGTTTTCAGCTTTTGCAGAACAACATCTTTTGGCAAATATGGTATAACAGGCCGCAATCGCTTGTTTTCTGTCATATGTCGCTTCCCGGCGGCCAAGATAACTATAAAAAGGAAGGATGATGAAAAGCCTGATGCGTCATGCCGGTCTGAGTGTTTTGACTCTGGCCGTTCTCAGCGGCTGCGCCGCCACCGAGCCGCAACTCACCACCCAAGAGATCACCAAAGCCAGCCAAACAGTACCCTTGGCAGCGCCTCCTGTGGCCGACAAGCCGTTAACTCTGAATCAAATTATGGCGGATCCCGATTGGATGGGACTTGCCCCCAAAGGTGCCTACTGGAGCGATGACAGCCGCGCTGTGCTGTTCGCCCGCCAGCAGAGTGCATCTGTGCTGCGTAGTTACTATCGTCAGGGAGTGGCAGACAAACAGGCGCAGGAGCTGGCGCTGTCTGAGCTGCATACCGTCTCGCAACGAGACGGCGTTCTGAGCCCGGATAAGCGCCGTAAGGCTTATGTCTATCAGGGCAACCTGTTTGTAAAGGAGTTGGGCAGCGGTGAGATCACTCAGTTGACCCGGCAAAATACCAAGATTGAAGGATTGCGCTTTTTAGCGAATGGCGATCTTGCCTATTGGCAGGCGGGGCAGGTATTCAGATTGCATGCAGGCTCTGGCCTTGTGGAACAGCTCGCGGATATCAAGATGACCAAAGAGCCGGCACAGACCAAAGAGCCGGAAACTTATCTCGCCAAGGAGCAACACAAGCTGATCCGCTATGTGGCCAAACAGCAGGAAAACGCCAAGTCTCGGGAGACATATCAGCAGCAGTTACAGAATGAAGACCCGACTCTGTCGGCCAAGCCTTGGTATCTGGGCGAGAGTGAGCAGCTGGTGGAACTGAGCCTGTCGCCGGATGGCCGCTATCTGCTGCTGGCGTTGCAGGACAAGAGTTACAACTGGCGTGGCGAGCATGACATCATGCCCAACTATCTTGGCAAAGATGGCTATGTCGATCCTGTACCCGTGCGAGCCAGAGTGGCTGAAGACAAGGCGCCAGGGCAGCGCTTGGTACTGCTGGACTTGCAGCAGCAGAGTCAGAAAGAGATAACTATCGAAGGCTTGCTCGGCTACAACCAGGATGTGTTGGCCGGCGTCAAGGCCGAAAACGCCAAGGCGAAGGGGGAGCGCTACGAAAGTGAAAAAGTCCCGCGCAAGATCCAACTGATGCAGGATTGGGGCTGGAGTCAGAGCGCCATTCAATGGCAAGACTCAGGCAAGCGCTTGGCCGTAATGCTGGAAGCCGTGGACAACAAAGACCGTTGGCTGGCCAGTGTCGATCTGGCCAAGGGCAAGCTAGTCACTGAGCACAGGCTGCATGACGATGCCTGGGTCAACTATGACTACAATCAGTATGGTTGGTTACCCGGCAGCGAGACCCTTTACTACTTGTCGGAAGAGAGCGGTTATTCGCAGCTGTATCTCAAGCCGCTCGGTGGCAAGGCGCGGGCTTTGACCTCGGGTAAGTTCGTGGTCAGTGACATCACCCTGAGCCCGGATAATCGTTATATCTACTACAAGGCCAACAAAGAACACCCCGGCAAGTACAATGTTTATCGGGTTGAGATAAGTAGCGGCAAGGATGAACAACTGACCCAGTGGAACGGGGTGCTCGACTACAGCCTGAGCCCGGATGGCCGTTCGCTGCTATTGACCGCCTCCAACCTGACCCGGCCGGATGAGCTCTATATTCAAGTCATAGGCGGTGAGCTGACTCAACTGACCCATTACACCAGCGACAGCTTCAAGAGTTATCCTTGGCAGGCGCCTGAGGTGGTTGCCGTGCCTTCCA
This sequence comes from Shewanella sp. MSW, assembly GCF_007636515.1. Classification (NCBI taxonomy): domain Bacteria; kingdom Pseudomonadati; phylum Pseudomonadota; class Gammaproteobacteria; order Alteromonadales; family Shewanellaceae; genus Shewanella; species Shewanella sp. MSW. The sequence continues at coordinate 120,385 of NZ_LVDR01000003.1, read as the reverse complement.
GCCATGGCGCCGGTGAAGTCTATGCCAGGGTGTATCTGCCGGCAGGTTTCGACAAGGATCGCGCCGAGTCATATCCGGCGGTGATCTTCAATCATGGTGCCGGTTATCTGCAGAATGCCCATTATGGTTTTTCCGGTTATTTCCGTGAGTTCATGTTCCATAACCTGCTGGCACAGCAGGGATATGTGGTGATGGACATGGATTATCGCGGCTCCAAAGGCTATGGCCGCGACTGGCGCACCGCCATCTACCGTAATATGGGGCATCCGGAAGTGGAAGACTTGGCCGATGGTGTCAAATGGATGAGCCAGCATGCCAATGTTGATGCCAAGCGGGTAGGCACCTATGGCGGTTCTTACGGCGGCTTTTTGACCTTTATGGCACTGTTTACCCAACCCGAGTTGTTCCAGGCCGGTGCCGCGCTGCGGCCTGTGACCGACTGGGCTCACTATAATGCGCCTTATACCTCGAACATACTCAACACCCCGGATGTGGACCACATCGCCTATGAACGCAGTTCGCCCATCTATCATGCCGAGGGCTTGCAAAAGCCGCTGCTGATCATGAGCGGGGTAATGGACGACAACGTATTCTTCCAGGACAGTGTCCGCCTGGTGCAGCGACTGATAGAGCTGGAAAAGCCGATGTTTGAGACGGCTATCTACCCGGTTGAACCCCATGGCTTCAGACAGCCATCGAGCTGGCTGGACGAGTATCGCCGCATCTATAAGTTGTTTGAACAAGAGTTGAAATAGTCACTTTACAGGCCTCATTCGAGGCCTGTTTCTTTTTGCTATCAAGATATTGCTGATAAAGCCGCTACATATATAACAATAAAGGGACTAACATAAAAAATGGAGCCCGGGTACGGGTGTGGCAGGAAGGTAATAATTTGGCCTTGTCGGTAGCGGGGGGCGTAAAACCCGGAAGTGTAATAGAGATAGAGCAGCGCCTGTATCAGCAGTTGATACTGGGCAAGCAACGCATTGATAGCGGTGGCGATGAGCTTGAACCTGAGCTGGCGGCGGTGGCCTTCAAGCTTGAGGTTGAACGCGAGGCGACTCTGGAGCGGCTCGCGAGGCAGCAACAGGCCAAGGCGCTTTATCAAAGAGTGTCGGTTCAGTTGAACTATACCCTGGCGGCTGAACTCGGCAACCATCTGGCCTCCATCGAAGAGGTGACACGCTTATCTGGCATAACAGATAAACAGATCTTACTGCTGGAGTTATTGCAGCACCCAAGGCTTGATCTGGCACGCCTTCGCCCGGTCGTTGCCGAGCAGAGCTGGTTGGTGAGGGACTTGAGCTCTCTGGTCAACAGCCCCTCATTCAGGGCTCGCAGGCCGCAGAATCTGGATGTGCAATTGACAGACCTCAAGCTGGTGCTCAGCTATATAGGCGTTGAGCACCTGCGGGTATTGATCCCTTGCTACACCTGTCGTCACTGGCTGCCCACAGGTCATGCCAGTTTGCTTTGGACTGTGCGCAAGCTATGGCGTTTCTCGCAGGTGCAGGGCATTGCCGCCAGAACTCTGGCCAGGTTGCATGACTTGGATGCTCCAATGCTGTATGCGGTTTCCCTGATGCAACAACTGGGGATCTCAGTGCTACTCTCCATGAGCGCCAAGCTGTTTGAGCAGTTGCGCGGCTCCTGGCTCAGGGAGGCGAGTCGAGACAGGGATAAGGCGCTCTACGATGCCATCGCCCTGTGTGATTTTCCCGCCGCTTTGGTCTATTCCCTGGTCAAGCAGCATGCGCTGTCACTCAATTGGCAACTGCCGACCCAGCTTGGGTTTGCGGATGCGGCCATGGTGACTCTGCTCAAGGAGCGAGACACTGCTCTGGGGTTCAGTCAGTTGTCACCCAATGCGGCAGTGCTGGCTAAAGCCGATTGTTTTGCCAAGTGTTTTTTACTGGAAGAGATGCGGCAACTGGAATTCAGGGACAGACAGATCATGATGGCGTATCATGAGCTCACTGAACAGGAACTCATTCGTCTCAAAGGCCAGAATTACCGCAAACCCGAGCTGCTTTAAGCTGTTGCGGAGCCTGTAGGCCTTCCATGGAGGAGCTATGCCCAGTTGGCAAGCCTCGGTATTGAACCGGTTGTTAACTTATGTGGCGCGGCCGTCGGTCAGTCGCGGCAGTGCCAAAGTACCACTCAGTGCTATTCGCCAGCGCTTATTGGAGATGGATCGTCGCTGGTTGGGCTGGCCGCAGGAGCTTAAGGTCGAGCACTGGCCACTGAGCCACTCGCCGCTCATCCATTACCAGCTGCCGCAGCCAAGAGATGTCAGCCTCTTCTATATTCGCGGCGGTGGTTTCTGTTTCAAGACTCCCCATGCCCATGCCCGTTTCCTGGCCGATATCATGCAGCGCAGTTTGGCAGATTGCTATGTACCTGATTATCGTCTGGCACCTGAGCATCCGTTTCCGGCAGCTTGTGATGATGTGCTGGAAGCTTATCGGATGACGCTTGAGCATTGTGACCCGACTCAATTGGTGCTGATGGGCGACTCGGCTGGAGGCAATCTGGCCTTGAGTCTGTTGTTGCAGCTGAAACAACTTGAGTTACCGTTGCCGAGAGCTTGCGTGTTGCTGTCTCCGGCGCTGGATCTCGGCATCACAGGCGACACCGAGCGCATTCTGGCAGCCGACGACCCTCTGTTCACCATTGAATCGCTACTCAGACTCAGAGGCGCGTATCTCGCCGGTAGTAACCCCATGTCTGAACGGGTCTCGCCGCTTTATGGTTGTTTTAACGATCTGCCGCCCATCTTGCTGCTGGCCGGTACTCGTGAGCTGCTGCTACAGGATGCCGAGCGCCTGCAACAGGCGGTATTACGCGACGGCGGTCGCATAGAAGCCGGTTTCTACCTCAATATGCCCCATGTCTTTCCATTATTTGAACTCTTGCCTGAGGCCATGGAAGCCAGGGGTCAAATCGCTGCTTTTATACGCAATAATCTACTGTTATGATTATCGTTAACTATTCAAAATGTATGAATAGTTAACGAATTCGGTGTCAGTTGAGATTTTTTGTGACTATTTATGCCGTTAAACGGCAGATATTTGCCTGCTTAATTCTCAAACTCAGATCTTTATGCACTTATAGGCCAAGGCATTGCTCCTGCATATTGATCAAACTGGTATTTTGATCACAATTTCGCTAATAATGACACCTAAGCAACACAAGTAAGTGCAGTTTTACTCACAAATAATAAAGATTAACTGCTTAAAACGGTGGCCGACAGAGCCGCCGACAACACAAAGGATGAGAAGGAATGAGTGTAAACATGAATTTGACACGTGCCCAGTTTGATGAAGTCATGGTGCCTAATTATGCACCGTCACCCGTTATCCCGGTTCGTGGCGATGGCAGTCGTGTTTGGGATCAGGAAGGCAAAGAGTATGTCGACTTTGCCGGTGGTATTGCAGTTAACTGTTTGGGCCACTGTCATCCAGCCGCCGTTGAGGCGCTTAAGGCGCAGGGCGAAAAACTCTGGCACTTGTCCAATGTGATGACCAATGAGCCGGCACTGGCATTGGCGACCAAACTGGTTAACGCCACTTTTGCCGACAAGGTCTATTTCGCCAACTCAGGTGCCGAAGCCAATGAAGCGGCCCTGAAACTGGCCCGCCGCTATGCTCTGGACAATTTCGGCGCCGAAAAAGATCAGATTATCGCCTTCGACAAGGCATTCCACGGCAGAACTTTCTTTACCGTCAGTGTCGGTGGTCAGGCCGCCTACTCAGATGGTTTTGGCCCCAAGCCGCAGGGGATCACACACCTGCCATTCAACGATGTTGCCGCATTGGAAGCCGCGGTGTCGGACAAGACCTGTGCCATCATGCTGGAACCGCTGCAGGGTGAGGGCGGTATCATAAACGCCACTCCAGAGTTCCTGGCCAAGGTGCGTGAACTGGCCGACAAGTACAATGCGTTGGTGGTGTTCGATGAAGTGCAAACCGGCGTTGGCCGTACCGGCGAGCTGTATGCCTACATGGGTACAGATATAGTGCCGGACATTCTCACCACTGCCAAGGCCCTGGGCGGCGGTTTCCCCATCGCGGCCATGCTGACCACGGACAAGATTGCCGCTCATCTTAAAGTGGGCACTCATGGTTCCACCTATGGTGGTAACCCTCTGGCCTGTGCCGTCAGCAACGCGGTATTTGATCTGGTCAATACCCCCGAAGTGTTGCAGGGCGTTAAACGCCGTGAGCAACTGCTGCGTGATGGCCTGGAAAAAATCAATGCCAAGTACCAGGTGTTTTCCGAGGTGCGCGGCAAAGGACTGTTGCTCGGCGCCGTGTTGAATGAGCAGTATCAGGGACGCAGCCGTGAGTTTCTGTTGGCCTCGGTCGACAATGGCCTGATGACACTGATGGCCGGTGCCAATGTGGTTCGTTTTACTCCTTCTTTGATCATCCCTGAAAGTGATATTGCCGAGGGTCTGGCACGCTTTGAAAAAGCGGTCGCCAAGGTGGTTGCCGCCTGATCCCCGTGGGCCTTGGCCCACTTAGCGCAATAAACTCACAGCTGCTGTTCTGACGGGCAGGCCCGACGGAGCAGCAACTGTGGATGAGTGGAGATTTAACCATGTTAATCATACGGCCTATCCGAGCCTCAGATTTCCCGGCGCTGCGCTGTATCGCCGAGGAATCGGGCCATGGATTCACCTCGCTGCCGGTCAATGATGAACTGCTGACCCGCAAAATCGCCCGTTCGGAAACCTCTTTCGCCAAGGCGGTGGAAACGCCTTTTGATGAAGGTTACCTCATGGTGCTGGAAGATACAGAGACCCAAGAGGTTGTGGGCACCTGTGGTCTGGAAGCCGCGGTGGGAATGGAAGATGCCTTCTACCATTACCGTCTGGGTACAGAGGTTTATCATTCGTCGCAGATAGAAGTACGTAACGAGGTTGAAACCCTCAGCCTGTGTCATGATTACACAGGTGCCGCCGAGCTCTGCACCCTGTTTCTGAGAGATTCCTACCGCAAGGGCAACAATGGCCGCATGCTGTCACGCAGCCGCTTTCTGTTTTTGGCCCAGCATGCCAATCGATTCGGTGAAACTGTTATCGCCGAGATGCGTGGGGTCAGCGATGAGAACGGTAATTCCCCTTTCTACGGCTGGCTGCAGCAAAACTTCCTCGGCATAGATTTTATTCAGGCCGATTACCTCTCAGGTCTGGGACAGAAGGCTTTTATGGCCGAGATGATGCCCCGCAGCCCTGTCTATGTTTGCCTGTTGCCCGAAGCGGCGCAGAAGGTTATCGGTGAAGTGCACACCAATACACGCCCGGCCTTGAGCCTGTTACAGGCGGAAGGTTTCCGCTGGCGCAACTATGTGGATATTTTTGATGGTGGCCCCACGGTTGAATGCAACCTGGCGGACATTCGCTCCGTGCGCGAGAGTCGCTTACTGACGGTGCGTATCGGTGATATGCCTCAATCAAAGGACAGCTTTATTCTCTCCAACACCCATTTGGCAGACTACCGTGCCGGTTCGGCCAAGCTGGCGCTGACAGACGACAGTGAAGAAGTGATCCTGTCGAGCGAGTTGGCCGCCGCACTCTTGGTGGCAGACGGGCAATCGGTCAGGGTATTGGCAATATAGGAACAGCATAATGACACAATTTATCAAGGGCCAATGGCTCGCTGGCGAAGGCCAGGCAATGAGTTCAAGCAACCCGGCCAACGGTGAAACCCTGTGGCAGGGTAATGCCGCTACTCCGGCTCAAGTAGAAGCTGCCGTTGCAGCCGCCAGAGAGGCACAGTTTGACTGGTTTATGCTCGGTTTTGACGGCCGCCTGCAGGTGATAGAGGCTTATCGCGATCAGCTGGAAGCCCATAAGGCGGAAATCGCCGACACCATAGCGCAGGAAACCGGTAAGCCATTGTGGGAAACGGCCACCGAGGCGGGTGCCATGATAGGCAAAATCGGTCTGTCGGTTGCGGCTTATCACAAGCGTACCGGCGAAACTGAAAATGAACTGCCTGCCGGGCGGGCCGTGCTGAGACACAAGCCCCACGGCGTGGTGGCGGTCTTTGGGCCTTATAACTTCCCAGGCCATCTGCCTAACGGCCATATAGTACCGGCTTTGCTGGCGGGCAACACCGTGGTATTCAAGCCATCGGAACTGACGCCAAAAGTGGCAGAGCTGATGTTCAAGCTGTGGGAGAAAGCCGGTCTGCCAGCCGGGGTTATCAACCTGGTGCAGGGCGAAGTGGAAACCGGCAAGGCGCTGGCTTCACATCCTCAGCTTGATGGTCTGTTCTTTACCGGCAGCTCCCGCACCGGCCACTTGCTGCATCAGCAGTACGCCGGTCATCCGGGCAAGATCCTTGCCCTGGAAATGGGTGGTAACAATCCGCTCATCGTTAAAGGGATCAGTGATATCAAGGCGGCCGTGCACGAAATTATTCAATCTGCCTATATCTCCAGTGGCCAGCGTTGTACCTGTGCCCGCCGTCTCTACATAGAGAAAGGTGAGCAGGGCGATGCTTTGATTGCCGCCCTGGTTGCAGCGGTCAAAGCGATAGCTGTCGGCCCCTGGAATGCCGAACCACAGCCCTTTATGGGCTCGATGATCTCTGAAGCAGCCGCCAAGGGCATGGTCGCGGCGCAGCGTAATCTGCAGAATCTCGGCGGGGTTTCGCTGGTGGAACTGACCCATATTGAGAGCGGTACCGGCCTGGTGTCACCTGGGCTGATTGATGTTACCGAGGTGATTGAACTGCCCGATGAAGAGTATTTCGGACCCTTGCTGCAACTGGTGCGCTATAGCAGCTTTGATCAGGCGATTTCGCTGGCCAATGATACCCGTTATGGCCTTTCTGCCGGGCTGCTGGCTGATAGCCGTGAAGACTATGACTATTTCCTGGCACGGATTCGTGCCGGCATAGTGAACTGGAATAAGCAGATCACCGGAGCCTCTGGTGCGGCGCCATTCGGCGGCGTCGGGGCATCGGGTAACCACAGAGCCAGCGCCTTCTATGCGGCCGACTATTGTGCTTACCCCGTGGCTTCCATGGAGGCCGATGGTTTGAGTTTGCCACAGGCATTGAGTCCGGGACTTAGCCTCTGACAGTGAAGGGAAGCGCAGTGGCGCTTCCCTTTTTTGAACATACCATTTGCCTTTGGGCAAACTGCATTACACAGGGAATAACCATGCATACAGATATCAATGCGCTGTTCAATGCCATGTGGCAGGACTATATCAAGATGACGCCTTCGGCGGCCAAAGTGCATCAGCTGTTGGGTCAAGGCAAGGCGATTATTAACGACCATATCGCCTTGCGTACATTTAATCTGCCCAAGGTGGGCTTGGATGTGCTGGCGGCCCATTTCGAAGCGCTGGGCTATGTGGCTTGCGGAGATTATCGCTTTGAGCAGAAAAAGCTGGTGGCGAAGCACTTTGAGCATCCGGATCCGACTCAGCCCAAGGTCTTCATTTCCGAGCTGCTGGTGGAAGAGTTTAGCCCAGAGCTGCAACAACGGGTTACCGACTTGGTTGAGCAGATCCCAACCCAGGCTTTGACCGCAGATAACTTTACTTATTCAGGCAGGCATTGGCAGCTTGATTATGGCACCTACCAAGCCCTGCTTGCCGAGAGTGAGTATGCTGCCTGGGTTGCCGCCTTTGGTTATCGTGCCAATCACTTTACCGTGTCTGTGAACCATCTGGCCGAGTTCAGCACCCTGGCCGCCGTCAATACCGCGCTCAAGGAAGCTGGTTTTATCCTCAACAGTGTGGGCGGTGAGATCAAAGGCTCAGCTGAAGTCTTGTTGGAACAGTCGTCCACCATGGCCGACAGAATCCCCGTCGCCTTTGATGACAAGACGGTAGAGATCCCCAGTTGTTTCTATGAATTTGCCCTGCGTTACCCTAAAGCCGATGGTGAACTCTATACCGGCTTTGTTGCGGCCTCGGCAGATAAGATTTTTGAGAGCACTAACGTCAAAGCATAGCATTGCTTAAATTCTTATAAATGGCCTCCTTAATTAGGGAGGCTTTTTTTATAAACAAAACGACATGCTTAATATTTTGATGCCCCAATGTTTTTATTGTGTTTTAAATATGTTTTGTCATTGGTGTTTTGCATACTTTATTAATTTGTTTTTATGATGTTTTTTATGACGTACACCCAGTTTTTAATCTATTTAGACTAGTCATTAAGTATTGGTGTTGATTGTAAGGTTTTTCATGCCTATGCTTGTTTACATACGTAACAATGTGTATTAAGTGCATTAGTATCAATATCGAGACGCTATTCCACTTGGAACAGCGAAAAAACCATGAACGAGAGAACAAAGTCGAATAATAAATTACTGAGCTTGGTCAAGTTGGCCATGCCTTTGCTATTGTTTTTGGCTTTTTCTAATGCAGCGATATCTAATGAATTTGAAGAAGTTAATACACTGATATCTATTGCCAAACAGAACACATCACAGGTAAATCAGCTGGCAATCTATTCTCTTTCCTTGCCTTGTATTATGGCTGTTAAACTGGCAGATAACGCCGTCTTGGCCGAAGTGTTTAAAGCCATAGCAGTCAGTTGGTTTATTTTGTTCTTCTGCGGGCCCCGTATTCCCAACCTGGGTGTCCCGCAACTTTCCTTTGGTTGGATGCCCTATTGGGCGCAATTACTTCTCGAATGGGTAAAACCTATTCGTGGCAGTACCTCTTAGACTGGAATTAGCTCCAGATTAATTCGTTTTAAATAAATTAAGGCTTTTAAATATGAGATCCGGTATCTATCACCGCGATCTGGCCTTGTCACGCATAATAAAAAGTAAAAAAGCAAAGACGATCTTCCCTTTGCTGGGCTTACTATTGCTTGCGGGACAAGCTCAGGCGGTTAATGAGTTTGAACTCAAACAGGAAGAATTCGGCGAATGGACTGCCTATTTCAATGCGTCTTATACCCGCAATGCCTACAGTGAATCGGCTTTCGATGCTTACCGGGCTTATAGCCTGGATGCCAGGGTCGATTACAACAGTGATTGGGGCAGTGTACTGCTGACCTTTGGCGGTGAAAAAGAGACGCTGCACGGTAAGGAGTCGAGCCTTTTTGACCCCTTGTTCGAGTATCGAACGCCACTCTATTCCCTGACCGACACTCTGTCGCTTAAGGGCAGTGTCGGTGTTTATCTGCCGGCGGCGCATTACACCAAGCTGGATAGACTGGAGTATGCCCCCAGAGTGGCGGCTTATCTCTTCTATCGTCCTGAGGGCAACTTCAGTTTCTACCTGTCTCCCAGATACAGGTACAACGCCTACAAGTACAAGACCGCCGGTGAGCGGGTGCTGATTGAACATCAGGTCGATCTGGTGGCCGATGCCTATTGGCAATTTGCCAGTCATTGGTACCTGGATATCAGCGGCCGCTATCGGATGTCGAAGAACTACCGTGGTCGTCGTATGGATGACCAATTCACCTTTGCCCAGGAACTGGGATGGATGCCTGCCGATAGTTGGACACTGGCCATTGGCCATAACAACAGCGGCCGTTTCTACCACCCGGAACTGGGGCCTTCCGAAGGATTTGAGCTGTATAACAAGCGCAGCTCTACCTTCTATTTCTCAGTAACAAAATACTTATAAACTCAATTTATTCAGAGGATTAAATGAAGAAGTCAAGTCTGAGTCTGGCGATTGCAGCCAGCCTGGCACTCGCAGGATGTGGGGCAGGAGAAGAACCATACAAGGAGTTGCCCAAAGATGAGAAACAGATTAGCAGCGACTCGATAGAGAAGGCCGGTGAGCGCCAATATCTCTATATCCGCAGTGTCGGCAAGGCGCCGCGGTATGCCGCTGCCATCCGCGGCTTTAGCCAAGGTGATCCCAAGTTGGTGACCCTGCACAAGACAGAGAATGGCATACAGGTTCGTCAGTTGGATCGGGACGCCATAGGTCTTGGTCATGACAGCCGCTACCAGGAGGGCATCAACCAGGCGCCAGTGCTGACCATCCCCGGTGAATACATAGACTTCAGATGTACCGAAGACAAGTGGCGAGAATGTATCAACGTCGAGCAGGTCAATACCGATGCCAACCTGACCTGGCAGGACAAGCGCTTTTTTGTGCCTGACTTTGCCGACACCAAGATAGCTGAGCTGGGGATCAACGATATCTTTATGTTTGGTGAGTGTGTCACCGAAACTGAATCTCCAAAACTGGTCAATGCCGGAACCTACAAAGGCTATGAAATGGATCTGGACAAGGGGGTGATCAACTTCGAGATTGAACACACCTACCAGGCATCGGGCCAGTGTTTCAATCAGTTCTACGGTGGCAATCTGGATAACCTGTCGTTCACCACTACGGAATTTATCTCCATAGTGGCGCTGGATCAGCTGGCCAGTGAAGATTATCAAGCCATTCCTTACAGCGAGCATGAGAAGGGCACTTTTGGTTTCTTCAACTCCAGTCACAGCTATCGGGACAGAACCGACTCAGAGGGGGTGGATGGCTATGTTCGAACCTACCTGAACCGCTTCAACCCGGCCAAGGGAGAGTTGGTGTACTACTTGTCCAACAACTTCTATGAAGCCAAGAACAAGCCTTTCCTGGATGCGGCTATCGAGTCTGTGACCGCGATGAATATCGCCAACAGTCGTTATCATACCGGCTTGCCACAGATTAAGCTGGAGCAGGCGGGCGATAAACGCCATGGCGATCTGCGTTATAACCATATCACTCTGTTTGATGAACCTCTGGATAACGGTCTGGCCGGTTACGGTCCATCAGCAGCCAACCCACTGACAGGGGAGATTGTCAGCGCCAGGGTTAACCAATACAGCTCCAACCTCAAGCAAGGCGCGGTGCGTTACTATCGGCAACTGATGCTGGATTATAACCGTGGCAAGCTGGATGCGGCTTCGGTCGAAGCGCTCACCGGCGTGCCTTATCAGCAAGCCGTGGTTAAGCCTGCAGCTTTAGCAACATTGGAAACTGCGCCTGCCGCGCTGGACAAGCCTGCCGATGTGATGGTAGCCGCCACTCCGGCTGCTCTGCCACTCAAACCCGCTGAGCAACAGTTCAACGCCTTGGCCGACTTCGATGAAGCCAGCCGTGACTATTGGTCCGAGCATACTTTGATGCATATCGACACTGTGTTTGCCGCAGGCGGTCAGCAAAGAATGTTGCCGACCGGTGTTAAGGACCACAAGATTGATTGGCAGAATGCCGAATTGTGGGCCAATGGTGAAGTTGGCGGTAAGCTGCAGGCATTCGAGAAGCTGAGCCTGGATCTGCAAGATAGCCTGAGCACTGCGCTGGCCGCCCAAGCCTTTGCCGGTACTCTGACCCATGAACTGGGCCATAACTTCGGCCTGAGACACAACTTCGCCGGTAGCCGCGATGGTGACAACACCTTTAGCCAACAGGAAATGGAAACACTGAACCAGGCTTTTGCCGGTGCCGGTTATTCGGATCTGAAAGTGAACGCCGAATTTTCCAGCCAGATGGACTATAACGTTAACCGCTTTGCGACCACTTTTGAGCCCTATGACCTGGCGGCGCTGCGTTTCGGTTATGCCCGTGAAGTTGAAGCCGAAAATGGTGATTTTGTTTCCCTCAAAGAGGAAGATGCCAAGCGTCGTGAGGAGCTGCAAAAGGGCGTGCTCCAGGGCGAGACTCGTTTCGGTGCGCTCTATAACATTGCCCGCGACCACAAGCTGCGCAGCTATGCCTTCTGTACCGACGAGCATGTGTCGCTCAACAGTAACTGTAACCGCAGTGATGCCGGTCAGAACCTGGATGACATTGCCCAGTTCTATATCGACAGATATCAGGACAGCTATGAAACCAGTAACCTGAGACATAACCGTCAGTCCCTTTATGAAGATCACAGCCTGGGTTACACCATTGCCCGCAAGCGCCAGTTTGATGAGATCCGCCAGTTTATCGAAGATGTCAGCTTCCTCGAGGGGATCTTTGACTTGCCGGAAAACTTCTTCGCCAACGACTGCCAGGTGAAAGAAGCAGCTGGCCAGGATACCTGGTATTGTGCCAACCAAAGGGCGATGAACAAGGCGGCCGACCTGTTTCTGCGCCTTGCCGGTGAAAATGATGCCGTGGTAGATGTCACCTTCCGCACTGCAGATGGCCAGGCAGCGCTGAGACAGCAGTACAACTTTGCCAAGTTGCTGGAGCAATATCGTTTCAAGAGCGCCGACATGACCATGAGGTTTGCTCCGGGTGAAGTGATCAGCCGGTTTGCCGACTCTCCAGAAGCGCTGAAGGAACTGATCATCAACTATGGTATCAAGGAAGAGTTCCGGGATATGCTGAGCGCCGATGTTACCTTCGCCGGTCGTTTGCTGAACGGGGTCAAGGCGCCTGAAGGCTCGCCCAACCATCCTTATGTCAACGAGCGAGATGTGCTTGGGGTATGGCCGGACAAACTGTTGGCAGTGCGTGCCTTGGTGAGCCGCACGACTCCGAGATCGACTTCCAGCCGCGGTCACAAGGCGCTGGTGGATCTGCCACAAACCGGCAAGCTGTTCGAAGAGATGCTTTGCCGCATGGCGCTGGGTAATGGCCCGGATCTGGTCAGCAATGGCAAGCCTTTGTTTGCCGATGCCTGTAACAGCAGCCCTGAGCTGGAAACGTATCTGCCTTACTACAGCGATTTTGCCAGCCAGAGCATAGAGCCTCTGCCCAATTATGACCGCACAGTATCACGCTTCTTTGGTTTTGATACAGTCAATGGTCAACCCAAAGGCAAGAGCAACCTGCTGCAGATGATGCTGAGACAAGTGGTGTTGGCCTCGGTCGACAGCGACTATCAGGGTGAGCAAAAGGCCAGGGTATGGCGTGAATATGTCGGTATTCATCAGGCTGCCCCTGGGCTGGATATGCAGGCCCAAGTGTCCCTGAACGGTAAAATCTATGCCGCCACCGCCGAGAACAAGTTGGCGCTGGCGCTGATTGCCCGCATCAAAGAAGTGCAGCAGTTTATCGCCTCGGCTTCTCCTGAACTGTTGGCGCAGCAGCTCAAGGGCGGCACTGTGGGTGAGATACTCAATGGTCAACTGAGCCGTGATCGTTTGGCTCTGAGCTACCTGCCTGTGCTTGATTGAGCCAAGGTCTGACAGCTTGATAGCAAAGAACCCAGCCTAGTCTGGGTTCTTTATTCTTGTTTCAGTGGCTCTTTGAGGAGCCAGGCTAACCTTCAGGCCTTAAAGGTCAGTGAAACCTTGAGTCCGCCCAGTGCCGGGCTTCTGCTGAAGTCGATATCCAACTGATACTGCTCGGCAATATCCTTGACTATCGATAATCCTAATCCATGACCATTGATCTCTTCATCCAGACGATTGCCGCGGCGGGTGAGGGTTTGCATGTTTTTTTCTGCCACCCCGGGACCATCGTCTTCGACACTGACATATACCTGCCCCTGATGTTGCCATACCCTCACCAATACCAGGCTAGAGGCCCATTTATAGGCGTTATCCAACAGGTTACCGAGCAGCTCCATACCGTCTTCCCTGTGGATTGGCAGCCTGGGAATGCCATCGCTGATATCGAAGCGCCAACTGATTTGTTTGTATCTATGCACCTTATCCAGGGTTTGGCACAGGCTTTCCAGATCCCTTGGCAGTACCAGCTGCGCCGCAGGTAGCATATCGCCGGTTATTCGCGCTGCCGCCAGTTTACGCTCTATCATCTTGTGGATCTGCTCCAACTGCTGTTCCAGTGCCCTGGCGGTGTCGGGATCTTTCAACCCCAGCGCCTCGACCTGCTGACGCATCACCGCCAGTGGTGTCTTCAGACCGTGGCTGAGATTGCCCAGATTATTACGGCTGCGCTGAATTTGATTACTGGTGTATTCAAGTAACTCGTTGTAGGTTTCGGCCAGAGGTTTGACTTCGGGAGGAATAGTCTCCAGTGACAGCGAGTTGATTTCCCCCTCCCTGAGTTTGGCCAGCGCCTGTTTTATCTGCTTAACCGGCTTGAAGGATTGCCTCAATACCAGAAATATCCCCAGGATCATCGCCAGCAGCATAGCCAGGTTGACACTCAGTTTAGTGCCATAAACCTCGGTAAATACCTTACGGCCTATGCTGAGATCCTGTGCCACTGTCAAAGTGGCATTGATCTTCTTGCTGCTGGAGGTCAGCCCCAGTGACAACAACTGAATATCGTGATTTTGTGGCCCCTTGGTTTGCCAGGCGCGGGTTTGCCCTGGCTCCAATTGCACTATCTCCAGGCGTTGATCCCACAAGGAGCGGGAGCGGATCTCCCTATCCGGCAGGTTGAGCTGGTAATAGCGCCCGGAATAGGCGGGTTTGTAGAAGCCGGAAAGCAGGCTCTGATCTATCAGGATCTCACCGTCATTGAGGTGAGTCGCCAGTGCCACCTGTTCCAGATCTTCCTGCAAGCGGTTGATGATAGAGTCGTGAAATGCCTGACGCAGCATGGACTCCATAAACGCCAGGCCTATCAGGGTACTCAGTAACACCAGTGCTGTTAGCCACAGGCTCAGCTTGGTGCGGATGGACATCATCAGGATTGGCTGCCGTGAAAGATATAACCTTGGCCACGACGGGTTTCTATCGCCGTCTTACCCAGTTTCTTACGCAGGTGGGTGACATAGACCTCGACCACATTGCTCTCTTTCTCATCGTCAAATTGATACAGCTTATCGGTAAGCTGTGCCTTGGAAAGCAGTTTCTTGGGTGACATCAAGAAAATTCGCAGCAAGCGAAACTCCATGGCAGTCAGGTCGAAACTTTGTCCATTGACTGTTACTGTCTGTTCGGCTTCATCCAGACTGACGCCGCCGAAGTTCAATTGTTTGCCGGGCACAGTGGCACGGCCATGGGTTCGGTGGATAATTGCCTGCAGTCTGGCCAGCAGCTCTTGGGTATGAAAGGGCTTGCCCAGGTAGTCATCGGCGCCGGCATTGAAGCCTTCGACCTTTTCATGCCACTGACTGCGAGCGGTCAGCATGATCACAGGAGTGGTCAGTCCCTGCTGACGCCATTTTTCCAGCAACTGCAAGCCGTTGCCATCGGGCAGGCCGATATCGAGAATGATGCAGTCATACTGGGTTTCTTTGACCAGATAGTCAGCTTCTATGGCTTTGTCGGTGACATCCGTGACATAGCCTGCTTGCTTTAATTGTTTTGCCAGTTCTTCAACCAGCAGGGCGTTATCTTCAACGAGTAGCAGTTTCATTGGGACGACATTCGCTCGGTAATGGGGTTAGGTTATCGGGTAAACCTGTGCCTGCATTTAGGCTCAGGTTGACGATATGGCCATGTTCGACTTTTATCTGCAAATCATAACGCCATTCACCATCTTTCTGATAGAGATGAGCGTCGATCAATTTGCCATGGCACACCCATTGTAGCTGAGAGAGAGTGGCATCCAAGGAGAGAATCGTCCCGGATTTCACTAATTCCTTGGCGATATCGTGATCGGGTTCCAGGTGGGGACTGGCCACTTCAGCCTTTGCAGTACTCAAAGTCAGGCTAATAAAGCTAATGAAAAATAGCCCTCTCAATTGATGCTCCCGAAAAACAAAAGTGGCCAAGGATATTACCTTGGCCACTCTATAGAATCAGGCTTAAATCAAGCTGAAGCTGGCTTAGCGGGTACCGTAAACCACTATGGTTTTACCGTGCGCCTGGATCAGGTTCTGCTCTTCCAGCATCTTGAGGATGCGGCCCACAGTTTCGCGGGAACAACCAACAATCTGACCGATTTCCTGACGGGTGATTTTGATCTGCATGCCGTCTGGGTGGGTCATGGCATCAGGCTGTTTGGCCAGGTGCAACAGAGTTTGAGCGATACGACCTGCTACGTCGAGGAAGGCCAGGTTGCCCACTTTTTGGCTGGTGCTCTGTAGACGATGTGCCATCTGAGCGGCAAGTTTCATCAGGATTTCAGGGTTAACCTGGATCAGCTGCTTGAACTTCTTGTAAGAGATTTCAGCAATTTCACAGGCTTGCTTGGCGCGAACCCAAGCGGTACGCTCGGCTTGCTCTTCGAACAGACCTAATTCACCGATAAAGTCGCCCTGATTCAGATAAGAGAGGATCATTTCCTTACCTTCTTCATCTTTAATCAATACGGCAACAGACCCTTTAACTATGTAATACAGAGTGTCTGAATCTTCACCAGCATGGATCAGGGTGCTTTTGGCTGGATACTTATGAATGTGACAGTGTGATAAAAACCACTCCAAAGTCGGATCTGGTTTTGGCTTACCAATCAGAGCCATGCCTATGTTCCTCGATTGATTAAAACGAAAGTAAGGATATTCTAAATAAGGATTTTACGTCAATATCAAAGAGTAAACTTTGAACCTGGTCTTAGTTTAGACTAAGTGAATCAACGCAATTAAATCGCTAATCTTGGTTATCATTCTGATACTTTAGTGATACATGTCAACCAATTCAGATTAAAAGCCTCTGGATTCGCTCGAGTCTGTAGGTTAAATCACATCTTCTCAGCCTTGCTCACAATTCGCCAAGCACATTGAGGGCTATTATTAGCATTTTATTGTTGAATTCACCTCGACTTTCACGCCGGGTTCGGGCTAATTTATGAGTCTGTATGCATAGATTATCAAAGGGTATCAGAGTGAAATCTCCCTTAATTGCAGCGGCTGCCATGTTGGCCTTGAGTCTGTTCAGCGGACAGTTACAGGCCTTTGCCATTCCCCAGCCAAGCAAGGAAATTGCCGCCAGCAAACTGGCCTATATTCAGCTCAATGCCGCCAATGGTGAAGTGGAAGCTCAGTACCTGCTAGGTTTGATGTACCTCTCCGGCCGTTTCGTTGCCGAGGACAAAATTGCCGGCCTCGCCTGGTTGACCAAGGCTGCCGAAGGGGGCGAAACCAAGGCGCAGCAAACCCTGGCAGACCTGGCATTTGAAGGCAAGTTGATGCAGCGGGATTTGGCGCTGGCCGAGCGTTGGTATCTGCCGTTGGCGGAGCAGGGCAACCATTGGGCCAGGTTCAGACTGGGTTTCCTCTATGCTTCAGGTGGTGAAGGGGTTAACCGCCATTGCGGCAAGGCGGTGGCGTTTTTCAGCTCGGCCGGTGATGACATCTCTCTTGGTAATGCCGCCTGGATCCTGGCCACTTGCCCCGAAGCCAAGTACCGCGATGGTGGTCGGGCGTTGGCGCTTGCCAAGCAACTACTGGAAGACAACAATCAGGACCCCACCAATCTCGATAACTTGGCGGCAGCTTACGCCGAATTAGGGGATTTTACCGCCGCGGTGGCGACTCAGCAGCAGGCCATTGCAGCGCTGGAGCAGTCGCAGGATCTCAGTAAGGCGCTTGAATTCCGGCAGCGGCTGGAGAGTTATCGCAGTCACAAGCCTTACCGTGAAGTGGTGCCCTTGATGGAATAACGCCCATTGTGAATACTTCAAGCCGATACGGATAATCCCTTTGCCGAACGCTGGGGTTTTGGTTGAAGTTTTAGCTGTGGTTGATTGTGTTTGCGTCAGAGGAAGAAACTGACGCTTGCATGGGGAGCACGAATTCGGGCAATAAAAAATGCCCATTATGGGCATCTAAAATAGGGTAGGTTGTTGACATACTCGAGGGAACAAACAGATCAAGATGGGGGAATCTATCCCCAAGAGTATGTCAACCATCAGTATTTCGCCTGAAATCCCGATGACTGTAATTTACCCCTTTAGACTTAAATCAAACTTAATCGAGTCTGAAGCCAAAGTTTATCTGCATCCAGCCTATTCAATATCCTGCTCCAGCAGGGCTTGGCGCTTATCCATCAGGTCTTTGATCAGCGGTGTCAGAATAAGCTCCATTGCCAGTGACATCTTGCCTCCCGGCACGACCAGGGTGTTAACCCTGGACATAAAAGCCCCCTGGATCATCTTCAAATAATAGGGGAAGTCGACATTGTTGATGCCGCGAAAGCGGATCACCACAAAGCTTTCGTCCAGGCTGGGAATATCCTTGGCACTGAAGGGGTTGGAGGTATCTACCGTAGGGACCCGCTGAAAATTGATATGGGTGCGGGAGAATTGCGGCGTCATATGATTGATATAGTCGTCCATCGAACGCACGATTGAGCCCATCACTTTTTCACGGGTATGGCCGCGCTCAGAGGTATCGCGAATGATCTTCTGGATCCACTCCAGGTTGACTATGGGTACCATGCCAATCAAGAGATCCACGTGCTGGGCAACATTGCTTTCGCCGGTCACTACACCTCCGTGCAGCCCCTCGTAGTAGAGCATATCCGTGTCTTCCGGCAGCGGTCGCCACTGAGTAAAGGTACCCGGCATCTGGTTGTAAGGCACGGCTTCATCGAAGGTATGCAGGTAGGAGCGGGTTTCCCCTTGCCCCGTGCCGGCATAGTCGGAAAAACACTTCTCCAGACGGGCAAAGTCATTGGCTTCCGGGCCAAAATAGCTGATGTTGCGGTTTTCGGCCTTGGCCTTGCGGATCATCACTTCCATTTCGGCGCGGGTATAGTGGTGAAAGCTGTCCCCTTCCACCATGGCCGCATTGATCCCCAGTTGTCTGAAGATGTGACTGAAGGCGGTTGTGGTAGTCGTGGTTCCGGCACCCGATGAACCTGTCACTGCGATAATTGGATGTTTTGCAGACATTTTTCCTACCTGTTTCAAAGAACTTGGGCTGCAGGCCAACACTGTGGTTATCTGACCCGTTAACCTTTAGTTAACTACTTATAAAGGAATGCAGGGGGACGGGTCAATCGTCGACAAGTGGGGTACGCCGCATGATCTCCTCGCGGGAGCGGATGGCAACAGACTCGTCATCTTCGCTGAATTCTACCAGTAAATGGCCGCTCTTGAGCGCCAGGCGGCACTTGCCGATGGCCTGCTCCAACGCCTTGTCACCCAGGGCATCGAAACTGCCGTCTTCCACCTGGGAAAGCAGGTATTCCTTAATCAGGTTATCCAGAGTTTCCTTGGGCAGTTGCAGCAGGGATTCATAGGGTATCAGCATGGGTTGACTCCGTCAGATAACGCAGCAATCGCTGCTCCAGATAATAGCGTGGCTGCCACGGTGTGCCGCCCTCGATAAAGCCCACATGGCCGCCATTGGCATGCAGCTCATATTCGACACAGGCGGGTAGATACTCCAATGAAGGGATTACGGCGTCAGTCATAAAAGGGTCGTCTGCTGCATGCAGTATCAGGGTCGGTTTGGCTATCTTGCCCAATAAAGGCAAGGCGCTGGCCCTTTGATAATAGTCATCGACACCGTTGAAACCGTGCAGCGGTGCAGTCACCTGATGGTCAAAATCATAAAAGGTGTTCAGCCGTTTGATGGCCTCACCATTCAGCGGCAACTGGCTGTTGCCCCGCTCGAGTTTCAGCAGCATTTTTTGCTGCAATTGGCGGATAAGATAACTTTGATAAACTTTGGAGAAGCCTTTCTCCAACCGCTTGGCACAGGATGCCAGCGCCAGCGGTGCCGATACCACGGCGGCGCGGCTGAGCAGGCTTTTCTCAGCAAATTCTCCCTGGTACTTGGCCAGTACATTGCCGCCGAGGCTGTAACCGACCGCCAGCAGAGGCGAGTGGGGATAGCGCTGCTTCAGGGTTTGCAGGCTATGGCTGATATCGGCCGTATCACCGCTGTGGTAACTGCGCGCCAGGCGATTGTCTTCACCCGAACAGCCTCTGTGATGGTGCACAACGGCTGCCAGCTCCTGCTTCTGACACTCGCGCAGCAGGCGGCGGATATAGTGGGAGTCGGCGCTGCCTTCCAGCCCGTGCAGTATTACCAACAAGGGCTTACCTGGGATTGGCGTCTTGAGCCAGTCGAGGTCGATAAAGTCGCCATCCTCCAGCTCCAGCCGTTCACGCCGCAGTGGTAGCCCTGCCACCTTGGTCAAAACAGGTATGATCGTTTGGAAATGGGGGCTCCTGGCCCACCAGGGCGGACGAAAACTACTGCTCATGGGATCTCGCTTGCGAAATGGCCTATTGCCGTGGGCACTTTGCTGTGGTTAATTGGTTATTGGCAGGATTGTAACACAGATGTCAGCACAGCTGAGTGCAGGGGAATGACAGGAGGACAGGCATGCAAAGACGGCAGTTTCTGCTTTGGGCTTTGGGGGGAACCAGTGCATTGGCATTGGGTGTCAGCCTCTATGAGGAGGAGGAAATCGCCAACCTGAGTGAGCACGAAAAGCCCCATGACCTTCTGCTTGGTGCCTTGATCCCCGTGTTGCTGGAAGGGGCATTGCCTGAGATTAACAAACATAGAAGCAGTGCCATCAATCGCACTCTGGATGCGGTCAATCAAACCCTGAAATGGCTACCTAAGGCCCAGCGTCAGGAATTGGAACAGCTGCTCGACATCCTGGAAAACCGCTTTGGTTTACTCTTGCTGAGTGGCAGCATGACGCCTCTGATGCTGCGCAGCCCCAATGAATTGGTCGAGTTGCTGGAATCCTGGCGCAGCTCTTGGATGGAGCTGCTGCAACAAGCTTATCTCGGTCTCAGAGAGTTGTTGATGGCAAGCTATTATGCCTGCCCTGAGCATTGGGACAGACTCAACTATAACAAGCCAAAACTGGCACTCTGATACCCGACTGGAGACACATTTGCCGATAGCTGATCCCATTTTGGCCGGGCTGGCCGCAGGTTGGAAACATACAGATGGAGCCTCTTTGACCGAGGATCTTGAACTGGAGACGGATGTCGTCATCATAGGCACAGGTGCCGGCGGTGGCACTGCGGCTGAAGTATTGACTCAGGCGGGGCTCAGAGTCTTGCTGTTGGAGGCCGGGCCGCTCAAGTCATCCTCTGACTTTGTCATGGAGGAGCGCCGCGCTTATCCAGAACTCTACCAGCAAGCGGCGGCCATGAAGACCCAGGATAAGGGGATCAGTATTTTCCAGGGTAAGTCGGTCGGCGGCTCCACCACAGTCAACTGGACCACTTCGATTCGCACCCCCAAAGCCACCTTGGATTATTGGCAAAGCCTTGGGGTTAAAGGTTTGTCCCGCAGCGAGTTGGATCCCTGGTTTGACAAGATAGAGCAAAGGCTTAATATCAGTCGTTGGCCAATAGATCCCAACCGCAACAACCAGGCCCTCAGGGATGGCTGTGTCGAGCTTGGCTGGGACTACACAGTTATCAAACGCAATGTGCTGGGCTGCTGGAACACGGGGTACTGCGGCATGGGCTGCCCGGTTAATGCCAAGCAATCCATGCTGGTCACCACAATACCGGCTGCCCTGAATGCCGGGGCAGAGCTATACAGCCATGTTCGCGCCGAACGCTTCGAGCATCATGGTGAGCGGGTTTTTGCCCTTAGAGCCGAGGCGCTCGATGGCTATAACACGCCTACAGGTATCAAATTGATGATCCGCGCCCGTCATTATGTGGTGGCGGCCGGGGCAATCCACACTCCGGCATTGCTGCTGCGCTCACAAATGACAGATCCCTATCAGCGCCTCGGCAAGCAGACCTGTTTACACCCAACCGTACTCAGTGGCGCCCGCTTTCGGGAGGCCATCAATGCCCACTCCGGGGCACCGCAGTCGATATATTCGGATCAGTTTGTTTGGCAAGATGGTGCCACTGGTCAACCTGGATATAAGCTGGAGGTACCGCCGGTGCATCCTGTGCTTATCGCCTCCAAGACCTTGGGCTATGGGCCACAGCATGCCGAGCTGATGTCCTGGTTCAATCATCTGCAGGTCACCATAGCCCTGATCCGGGATGGCTTTTCGCCGGAATTGCCCGGTGGCCAGGTATTGCTGACAGATAAAGGCACTGCCCTGGATTACCCTCTGACGCCGGCCCTGTTTGCCGCCGCCAGAAGGGCCTTTGCCAGCATGGCCGAGCTGCAGTTTGCCGCAGGCGCCGAGCAGGTTATGCCCATCAATGAGGGCGCCGGAATTTTGTCCTCCTGGCAAGAGGCCAAACAGGTTATTGCCGACATGCCGCTGGCGCCACTGAAGACCATAGTGGCTTCGGCGCATGTGATGGGTGGCTGCGCCATGGGGGAAGACAGGCAGTTATCCTGGGTGAACAGCGAAGGCCAGGCGCATTACTACAGCAATCTGTCGGTGATGGATGGCTCTGTATTCCCCAGCAGTTTGGGAGCCAATCCACAGCTGAGTATCTATGGTTTGACTGCACGCAACTCCAGCTTGCTGGCTCGGAGGCTCAAGCCTGAGCCAGCAGAGCAGGATGTTGCTGAGGGCTGAGGTTGAACTGTGCCAGATAAGTACTGAGATTGTGTTGCTTGTCTTCAGTGACGCTGCGAGGCAGGCCATTGAGTTTGTGCAATATCAGCTGCTGCCCTCTGCGTTCCATCATCAGCTCGACATCCAACATCTGTTGGTACTCGGCTTGTCCCAGGTTGGGTTTGGCCAGGCGTCTCAGCCGCCGATAGGGGCGCAGAATGCCGCTTTCCCACTGCTCAACTTCGCTGTGGAGCTGGGCCCATGAGCCTTGGTTGAGACTAACGCCTTTGTTGTCCAGGGTCAGCGCCAGCAGCAAGAGGTTGACTATCAGGCCGTGTTCATCCTGCAGCTTTATCAGCAGGCCTTCCAGCGCCGGGTAAAGTGTTTCACATTCCTGCCAAAGACTAGAGGTAAACAGACTCGTATGTGGCACGCTTTTCTCCTTGCTTGCAATCTCAACACCCGGGGTTCCCCGGCTCAAAGGCCTGACTCGGCTTCGATGGTGTCTATCTCTTCCTGAAGTTCCAACCAGTTCATTTCACTCTCTTCCAGCGCCTGCGAAAGTCGGGTGCGCTCGGCGAGGATCTCCGTCAGTTTGGGCTTTTGCTCGGCCTCGTAGAGAGAAGTATCCGCCAGCAGATTTTCCAGCTCCGCCAATCTGTCGGTAGCCTGGCTTTGCTCGGCTTCCAGTTTGGCCTGACGTTTCTTCAGCGGCGATAGTTTTTGCCTCAATTCAGCTTCCAGACGCTTTTGCAGCTTCTTGTCCTGGGCCGGTGAGGCTTCGTCAACCTGAGACATACATGCCGTTGCGGCTTTGGCGGCATCCAGCAACCACTGGTGATAGTCATCCAGATCGCCATCGAACATCCGCACTTCGCCGCCATCGACCAGGTAATAGTCGTTGCAGGTGAGTCTCAGCAGGTGACGGTCGTGGGACACTATCACCATGGCGCCTTCAAAGCCCTGCAGCGCTACGGTCAGGGCGTGGCGCATCTCCAGATCCAAGTGGTTGGTCGGCTCATCGAGCAGCAATAGATTGGGGCGTTGCCAAACCAGCAGCGCCAGCACCAGACGGGCCTTTTCACCACCGGAGAAGGGACGCACTTGGGCCAGTGCCATATCTCCCTGGAACCCAAAACCACCGAGGAAGTCTCTCAACTCCTGTTCGCGGGCATTGGGTGCCAGGCGCTGCAGATGCTGCAGCGGGGTATCATCCAGCTGCAGAAACTCTATCTGATGCTGGGCAAAGTAGCCGATATTGAGCCCGGGATTGGGCTCGTACAGGCCGCGCATGGGCGAGAGTTGCTCAGACAGCAACTTAATCAGGGTGGACTTACCGGCACCATTACGACCCAACAGGCCGATGCGGGCGCCGGGTACCAGATTGAGATGCACCTTGTTGAGAATAGCCTTGTCGCCGTAGCCGACCGACACATCTTCCATCTTCACCAAGGGGTTGGGCAGCGCATCCGGCTCGCGAAATTCCATATAGAAAGGGCTGTCGGCCTTGGAAGGCATCAACTCAGTCATCCTTTCCAGTGCTTTCAGGCGGCTTTGGGCCTGTTTGGCCTTACTGGCCTTGTAACGGAAGCGGTCCACAAAAGACTGCATGTGCGCACGCTCTCGCTGCTGGCGCTCATAGGCCACCTGTTGCTGGGCCATACGCTCGGCGCGAGTGTGTTCAAAGGCGCTGTAGTTACCCTTGTAGAAGTTGAGTTTCTGGTGTTCCACATGGACGATTTCGTCCACTATGGCATCGATAAAGTCACGGTCGTGGCTGATCAGCACCAGCGTACCCTGATAGGATTTAATCCAACCCTCCAGCCAGTACATGGTATCCAGATCCAGGTGGTTGGTGGGTTCATCGAGCAGCAATAATTCTGAGCGACACAGCAGTGCCTGCGCCAGATTGAGACGCATCCGCCAGCCGCCGGAGAAACTCTTCACCGGATGGCTCTGCTGGGCCTCGGTAAAGCCAAGACCTGCCAGCAGGGTACCGGCACGGGCGCGTATGCTGTAGCCGCCTACGGCATCAAGCTTGCCGTGCAGTTCGGCTATCCTGTGGCCATTATCCTCTGCTTCAGCCTTGGCCAGCTGGGTTTCGAGCTCACGAAACTCACGATCGCCATCGAGCACATATTCCAGTGCCGATACCTCCAGCGCCGGGGTTTCCTGGGCAACAGTTGCAATGCGCCACTGGGATGGCACGCTGATCTCGCCTTTGTCCAGGTGTAGTTGCCCTAAAATCAGGGCCAGCAATGAGGACTTGCCCGTACCGTTGGCGCCGACTAATCCCACCTTGTGGCCGGGATAAATAGTCAATGAGGCCTCGTCAAGCAAGGTCTTGGTGCCACGGATCAACTGGGCATCGGAAATGGTGATCATGAATACTGCTTTGGAATACGCTGAATTTATGGGGCCAGATGATAGCCCAGAACCCCGGCCTCAGGCTATAGCAGCAACACTTTGCTGTGAGCTGGCACCTGGGTGTAAAAGTAGGTCATCATTTCGAAGTAAATACTCCCCTCAAAAGTATAGTTTTACGGCTAACGACGCGAAAAATATCGGAAAAAGCCAAAGTTTCAGATATTTCTGAACTGCTGTTTGTAAAAACGTGCAGTACCATCCAAGCGCGCAAAAAAAGCGCCACAGGCAACAAGGAGTTTTACCAAGGGAGCCTAATTACCTTGGGGCAGACAGGGAGAGTCGTAGATGGGTGTGATCCGCGTAGTCAGCATGGCTGAGTTGCATCTCAGCGATGCCGGGCAGATTGAGGCCAACTGGCAAAGCTTGAGCAATGAACAGCTGGTATCTTTGGCGCCGTCCGGATGCTCGCTTGAGCAGCTCAAGCGGGAACTGGCCGATAGCAGTAGAGTGCTCCTCAGAATGAGAGAGTAAAGTTTATGGACTAAAATTCTATGTATTCTGACTCGCCTGAGAGTAAACACTTTGCTGACATTTTTGCGGCCCATATTGTTTGGCAACCTTTTACTGGCAACGGCCGCAGTCAATGCAGTCACGATTCCCTATTGTGTCGACCCCGACTGGATGCCCTATGAAGGCATAGACCAAGGCAAACATGTGGGCATTTCATCCGGCTTTCTTGAATTCATTGAAGAGCAGACTGATTGGCAGTTTCAGTTAGTACCCACCGCCAGCTGGCAGCAGACATTGACATATTTGAAGCAACAACAGTGCGTATTTACTCCCATGCTCAACTATACCTCCAGGCGCGCCGAATATTTATCCTTCACTGATATCTATAGTCGCTCTCCCAATGTGTTGGTTTCCCGCCGCGAGCAACCCTTTCTACAAAGTATGGAACAGGTCGGGAATAGAAGTCTGGTGATCCCCAGAGGTTACCGCTTGCTGGATTATGTGCGTCAGAACTATCCCAAGATCCACATTATGCTGGCCGAGACGGAGCAGCAGGGACTGGAGATGGTATCCAGCGGTGAGGCTGATCTGTTTATTGGTTCTATGTATTCCATCAATGCCCGCATTCAGCAGAGCGGCTTGTTTAACCTCAAAATCGCCGCTTGGGCCGGGCCTGAGGATCAGTTCCGGATGGCGGTGACTGAGAATAGCAAGTGGATGCTGCCCGATCTAAATCGTTTGTTGGCGCAGATTTCTGACGACCACAGGGCCAGGCTGTATCGTCAGTGGAGCAATATGGCGGTGTTGGAGCAGACGGATAGAGGGCTGACTTGGCAGCTTATGGTTGTGATAACACTGGTCTTCGGCGCTTTGTTGGCGCGCTACCGCTGGATTAGTAAGTATAACCGGGAGCTGACAGCCAAGAATCAACAGTTGGAGAAACTGCGTAATCAGCTATTGGAAACCAATAAGGAACTTGAGTTTATTTCGACCCACGATCCTTTAACCAAGTTGTATAACCGTCACTACTTTCATCGACATTTTGCGCCAGAACATCGCAGTGACGCAGCGCAAGGGCATACATCACTGATAGTGATAGACATAGATTTCTTTAAAGATATCAATGATCGCCATGGTCACAGCGTGGGTGATTCCATACTCAGTGATCTGGCTTCTCTGCTCATGGAGGGAGCCCGCGAAATCGACCTGGTGGCCCGTTGGGGCGGTGAGGAGTTTATGATTATTTGCCCGGATACTGATTGTATTCAGGCAAGGCATCTGTGTGAGCGCTTGGCATCGGCGATGACTGTTTATCCCTTTTCTGCCGGTGTTAGCCTTAGCTGTAGTTTTGGCCTGACAGAGCTGAAACCCGGAGAGTCTATTTGGAGCGCATTTGATCGGGCTGACCTGGCTTTGTATCGGGCCAAGTCAGAAGGCCGTAACAGAATTTGCTGCGATCCTGAATATGATCGAGCCAATAAAATCGGGCCAAATTCATCGGTTTGAGGTTAGAGCCGCACTTTTATGAAGTCAATTTCCGTGTTTATGACCCGAATAGTGAAAGTATGTGTGCTCAAGATGTTGAATTTATGGTGTTTTATTTTTTTTATTCGTTAGCGGTGACAAACTGGTGAAAATTGAAACTGCTGATTGCAGCCTATGGGGGTTTCGGTGTTATAATACGCGCCTTATTTATGGGGTTCCGTCTGTCGCAGCTTTGAAGTGGCATACTCCGTCTCCTATTAACTAATCATTTGAAGTTGAATCATGACTGACTTATCAAAATACAGAAACATTGGTATTTTTGCTCACGTTGACGCGGGTAAAACCACTACCACAGAACGTATCCTGAAACTGACCGGCAAAATCCACAAGATGGGTGACAGCCACGACGGTACCACTACTACTGACTTCATGGAGCAGGAAGCCGAGCGCGGTATTACCATTCAGTCTGCTGCGGTAAGTTGCTTCTGGAAAGATCACCGTTTCAACGTCATCGACACACCCGGACACGTTGACTTCACAGTTGAAGTATATCGTTCTCTGAAAGTTCTGGACGGCGGTATCGGTGTATTCTGTGGTTCCGGTGGTGTTGAGCCTCAGTCCGAAACCAACTGGCGTTATGCTAACGAATCTGAAGTTGCTCGTATCATCTTCGTAAACAAGTTGGACCGTATGGGTGCCGACTTCCTGCGTGTTGTAGGTCAGATCAAGCGCGTTCTGGCTGCGACTCCATTGGTTATGACTCTGCCTATCGGCGTTGAAGATGAGTTTAAGGGCGTTGTTGACGTTCTGAACCGTAAAGCTTATGTATGGGATGATTCTGGTCTGCCAGAAAACTACTCTGTAGAAGAAGTTCCAGAAGACATGGTTGATCTGGTTGAAGAATACCGTGAGCACCTGGTTGAGACTGCCGTTGAGCAGGACGACGACCTGATGGAAGCTTACATGGAAGGTGAAGAGCCTTCTATCGAAGATCTGAAGCGTTGTATCCGTAAGGGTACCATCAATCTGTCATTCTTCCCCACTTACTGTGGTTCTGCTTACCGTAATAAGGGTATGCAGCTGGTTCTGGATGCGGTTGTTGACTACCTGCCATCTCCAACAGAAGTTGAGCCTCAGCCTCTGACTGACCCAGAAACTGGTGAAGAAACCGGTGAAGTCGCTACTGTATCTGCCGATGAGCCACTGCGCGCTCTGGCGTTCAAGATCATGGATGACCGTTTCGGCGCCCTGACCTTTATCCGTGTCTACTCTGGTAAGCTGAAGAAAGGTGACACTATCCTGAACTCTGCTACCGGTAAGACCGAGCGTATCGGCCGTATGGTTGAGATGCACGCTAACGATCGTAAAGAGATCGACTCTGCTCAAGCCGGTGACATCATCGCCGTTGTAGGTATGAAGAACGTTCAGACTGGTCACACTCTGTGTGATCCTAAGCACGAATGTACTCTTGAGCCTATGATCTTCCCTGATCCAGTAATCTCTATCGCTGTAACTCCTAAGGACAAAGGCGCTTCTGAGAAGCTGGGTGTTGCTCTGGGTAAGATGGTTGCAGAAGATCCATCATTCCAGGTTGAAACCGACCAGGAAACCGGTGAAACCATCCTTAAGGGTATGGGTGAATTGCACCTGGACATCAAAGTAGACATCCTGAAGCGTACTCACGGTGTTGAACTGACTGTTGGTGCTCCACAGGTAGCTTACCGTGAAACCATCACTCAAGCCGTTGAAGACAGCTACACTCACAAGAAGCAGTCTGGTGGTTCTGGTCAGTTCGGTAAGATCGACTACCGCATCCGTCCAGGCGAAGCTGGTAGTGGCTTCAAGTTCACCTCCAGCGTTGTTGGTGGTAACGTACCTCGTGAATTCTGGCCAGCAGTTGAAAGCGGCTTCGAAGACATGATGAACGAAGGTCCTCTGGCTGGCTTCCCAGTACTGGACGTTGAAGTTGAACTGTTCGACGGTGGTTACCACGCAGTTGACTCCTCAGCGATCGCGTTTGAAATCGCTGCCAAGGGTGCATTCCGTCAGTCTATGCCTAAGGCCAAGCCTCAGTTGCTTGAGCCTGTGATGAAGGTTGACGTGTTTACTCCAGACGATCACGTTGGTGACGTTATCGGTGACCTGAACCGTCGTCGCGGTATGATCAAGGATCAGGAAGCTGGTCTGACTGGCGTACGTGTTAAGGCTGACGTGCCACTGGCAGAAATGTTCGGTTACATCGGTCACCTGCGTACCATGACTTCTGGTCGTGGTCAGTTCTCCATGGAGTTCTCTCACTATGCTCCATGTCCTGCCAACGTGGCTGAGACTGTTATCGCAGAAACCAAGGCTCGTAACGCAGCCAAGAAATAAGGATTAATTATCCTGATAAAAACCCGCCTTGATGGCGGGTTTTTTTATGGGCGAATATCCAGTGCCACTAAGCCAGCAGAATCAAGTTTGTACTCAGTTCGGCGGATGCCGCTGAATATCAATGGGCAATCGTATGGCAACTGTTTCCGAAACTGGTATATGTGGCAAAGGAGCTACCTAAGATAAAGGAGCTATCTAAGATAAAGGCGCTGGGATTGGCAGAGCATTACCGTGAGGAAATCACAGCAAATATCAGTAGAAGGGGGAGTGGTGATAGCAGATAAACAAAAGCCAGCTCGATAAGCTGGCTTTGTTCAGGGCCGATAACGCGTGTTTATCAGTCTTCCAGGTTACCGCAGAAACGGTAGCCTTCGCCGTGGATGGTGGCGATGATTTCCGGTGTATCAGGCACACTTTCGAAGTGCTTACGGATACGGCGGATAGTCACATCAACAGTACGGTCATGTGGCTTAAGCTCACGGCCGGTCATCTTCATCAGCAACTCGGCGCGGCTGAGGATCTTGCCTGGGTTTTCCACAAAGTGCAGCATGGCGCGGAATTCGCTACGCGGCAGCTTGTAAGACTCACCCTGAGGGCTGACCAGTGAACGGCTGTTGATCTCCAGGCTCCAACCATTGAAACGATAATGTTCCACGGCGGCCTTTTCTTCAATTTCAGCACCTGAGCTGTTGACACGAGTCAGCAGGTTGCGGGCACGAATAGTCAACTCACGAGGGTTGAACGGTTTGGTGATGTAATCATCGGCACCGATTTCCAGGCCCAAGATCTTGTCTACTTCGTTATCACGACCGGTAAGGAAGATGAGGCCGATATTGTTGATTTCGCGCAACTCCCGCGCCAACAGCAAACCATTCTTACCTGGCAGATTGATATCCATAACCACCAGGTTCACCTTGTTTTCCTGCAAGGCTTTGTGCATCTCTGCGCCATCATTGGCTTCGGTTACCACATAACCTTCTGCCTCGAAAATACTTCTCAGCGTGTTACGGGTAACGGCTTCATCTTCAACGATCAGAATGTGCGGGTTTTGCATGTTATTTACCTAATTAAATCAGTTTATCTAACCATGAGCGCGGGTGACGCTCCGCTATACTCTCTAAAACGCCAACATTCACAGGGTTCACGTAAGTGCTGTTCAAAACTGAAATGAAACGGCAACACACTTCATGATTAGCAAAAAGTATGCTCTCCACCTGGAGAGGCGCGAACTGTACTCTCTAGGATTCCCAGTGGCGGGATTTAGTTCCTGAAAGACATGGAAAATCCAGAAAATGCGATCTTAAAACCAGATTACATTTGGTACAGAGTCGTTATCATTAGAGACTTATGCTGTCGCGTAATGGCGCTAGCCTGGTCACACGCTTAACTCTAGGTCTCTGTCGATACAATCCATTGTACTAGGATTAGGCATTTGTTAACAAATGAAATGTTAACAAATTAATGTTTAACTATGATCTAAGTCACAAGTTTTTATGTTAGATATTGAAACTTAAGCGTTTTGTGTTTTGTCTTACTGTGAGCTTGCTCACGGGGCTAGGGGATTTCGTAAGCCTTTGCTAGAATAACTCCGGTTCATTAGAGACAGATACTACAATGGATGCTGCATTTGAAAGTCTCTGGCAGTACTACCAGAGCGCATGCTTTTTTTTGACTCAGTCGTTTTCTTCCGCTGTTCCTTTTGCCATTGTCACCGCCCATAACCCTCTGGGGCAAAAATTGACTTCCTGCCAGAACCGTCTTCTCGATCGGCAATTACAAGGTGATATTGATAAGCTCGGCATACCCTATCGGGCTATTATAGGTGCGGCTGAGGATCTCAGTCATATGGAAAAAAGTTGGGCCCTGTTTTTGGATAAGGCTGCGGCAATCGAACTGGCATTCAAGTACCGTCAGAATGCACTTTATTATGTGGATAAAGGCTTACTGACATTAGTGCCCTGCCATAAAGGCAAGCATGAAATAGAGCTTGGATTATTTGCAAGCCGAGCTCGTTTGGTCAATGAATTACCTGAACTTAGTGATAAATAAGTTGAGGATATTTCATCGGATGCAAATTAGCATTGACTTCATAAGGGCTTTATTGCTAATTTTTTCATCCCTTTCGCAAGAAAGGAACAGAAGAGGAGCGTTAACTAGGTAGTGAGTCAGAGGAAACCAATTTCCTATGACGGCTCATGAGGGAGATTAACGCCGAGGTCGGGATGCGTATTGGTAACGCTCTCCGGTCGGTTGGTCAGGCTGAATCCTGGCGGCTGTCACCTGGTTTTTGGTGGAGAGCTTCTGGTGACGATCGCTTTGTCCCTACTTTGGGGTGCGTTATCTCAGCACCAGGCTCTTCGAACGTTATCTGTTCGGAGCTTAACTCATGAAGTCTATTCTCGTTGTCGACCTTTCCCTGTCACCTGCCTGTGGGGGAATGCGCTGATGTCTCTTGTTGTTGCCAAGTTTGGCGGTACCTCAGTTGCCGATTATCAGGCGATGAATCGCTGTGCCGATATAGTGCTTGGAAATTCGGCTACTCGTCTGGTTGTGGTGAGTGCATCCAGTGGCGTAACCAATCTGTTGGTGGAGTTGTCTCAGGCAGACATGGGGGATGAGCGCCGTCTCAAATTATTGAAAGATATTGCCAGCATTCAATATGCGATTCTGGACAAACTTGGTAGACCTGCTGCTGTTGCCGCGGCGCTGGATGCCTTGCTCAGCCGTATGGCAACGCTCAGTGCCAAGCTGTTGCAGGGGCCGAGTAATGCTATGGTTGATGAGATCCTGTCCCTTGGTGAGCAATGCTCTTCAGCGCTGTTTGCCGCGGTATTGAGAGAACGCGGTGCCAAGGCCAGCGCCTTTGATGTGCGTCAGGTGATGCGTACCGATAGCCATTTCGGCAAGGCCGAACCACAAATCGCCGAACTGAAGCGACTGGCGACAGAGAAATTACAACCCTTGCTTGAGCAGCAACTGTTGGTGACCCAGGGGTTTATCGGTGCCGATGCCGAGGGGCGAACAACTACCCTTGGGCGTGGCGGCAGTGATTATTCCGCGGCTCTGTTGGCAGAAGCTTTGCAAGCCGATGCGGTTGAGATCTGGACCGATGTAGAAGGGATTTACACCACAGATCCCAGACTGGCTCCCAACGCCAGGCCTATCGCAGAAATCAGTTTTAATGAGGCGGCGGAGATGGCTACTTTTGGCGCCAAGGTGTTACACCCTGCCACCATCTTGCCGGCGGTGCGCCAACAGATCCAAGTGTTTGTCGGTTCCAGTCGGGCGCCGGAAAAAGGCGGCACCTGGATCCGCCATCAAGTGGAAGATGAGCCGGTATTCAGGGCCGTTGCCGTGAGACGAGATCAGACCCTGCTTAACTTGCATAGTTTGCAGATGTTGCATGCCCAGGGCTTTTTGGCTGAGACCTTTGCTGTGTTGGCGCGGCACAAGATCAGTGTCGATCTCATTACCACCTCAGAGGTGAATGTGTCGCTGACCCTGGACAAAACAGGCTCAGATTCAGCCGGTAAGGGGCTTCTGACGGAAGCTCTGCTGCAGGAGTTATCGCAAAACTGCCGGGTGCGGGTGGAAGACAAGCTGGCCCTGGTAGCGATCATTGGCAACAAGATAGCCACTACCGCAGGGATCTGTCGCCGGGTGTTTGAAGTGCTCGAACCCCATAACGTCCGAATGATCTGTCAGGGTGCCAGTCCACACAATCTCTGTGTCTTGGTGTCTGAAGCCGAAGCCGGTGATGTGGTGGCCGCTTTGCATCGTAACTTATTTGAAGGTGCTCAGGATGCAGCTTGAACACCTGCAGGTTGGGGAGCTGGCCGCAGGTCAGCCTCTGACCATCCCCATATATCGCTTCAAAGGCACCGGTCATTCGGCGCCCAGCGTCTATATTCAGGCCAATGTGCATGGCGCCGAGGTACAGGGCAATGCGGTGATCTTGCAATTGTTGCAGTACTTCAAGGCGCATCCGCCTCTGGGAGATGTCACTCTGGTGCCTTTGGCCAACCCCTTGGGGATCAACCAGAAAAGCGGTGAGTTTACCTTGGGCCGCTTCGATCCCATCACAGGTATTAACTGGAACCGAGCCTATCTTGAGCAGGTCGTCCATCTGGATGACTGGTATCCGCAGTATAGTGAGCTGCCGGAGCAAGCACTGTTTGATGCTTTTCGTCAGCTTCTCATTGCCAACTGTGAACAGGCATTGGCCAATCCCTGGGGAGTGACGACCGGCCAGAGATTGGCGCTCAATCTGCAGAAACTGGCACATGGCGCTGACATAGTGCTGGATCTGCACACCGGCCCCAAGTCCTGTAAACACCTTTATTGTCCCGAGTATGAGCTGTCAGCTGCCGACTACTTTCATATTCCCTACACCTTGGTGATGCCTAAAGGCTTTGGCGGTGCCATGGATGAAGCGGCCTTTAATCCCTGGTGGCAACTCAGCGATTATGCCAAGAGTAGGGGGCGAGATCTAAAAGTCGCAGTATCGGCCTTTACTTTGGAGCTTGGCAGTCAGGAGCGTATCGATCTTGCCGATGCCAGTCGGGATGCGGAAGGGATATTAAGTTATCTGAGTTATAGAGAGGTGATAGCCCAAAGCGTACTGCCGCAGGTGATGCCGCGTTTTGCTTGTTTGCTGAAAGACTATCGAAAGTTTCACGCACCTATGGCGGGTATGGTGGAGTATCTGGCCGAGCCGGGAGTGCCTTTGCCCGCCGGCGCGCCTCTGGTCAATATTCTCAGGCTCGACCGAGTCGATGTTGGCACAGAGGTTACCAAGCTCTCACTTGAGGAAGATGTGATCCCCGTGCTGCATTTTGCCTCGGCGTCTGTGCACCAAGGGACTGAGCTCTACAAGGTGATGACCAACTACTTTACTCTTTCTGATTAAGTTAGGTCCCGGTGTGAGCCGGAATTTAACGTCTATCATTCTGTAAATGGCTGATAAATTGTAATTTTTTGTGTATTTGTTTTTCAATTGTATCCATAGGTGTTACAAATGTTGAGCATCCTTGTGTTTAGGGTGTTTTTAAAACGGAAACATAAAACAACAATAAACAGTCTTAATGGGAGTAGACAATTGAAGAGTCAAGTTGCAATAGCTGTTTCAGCAGCGCTGTTATCCATGTCATGCCATACCCAGGCCGCGCCGTTGAGCGTTTCAGATCCATTTATTTCTTCAGATCTGCTTAGTGCATCCAGCGGTCGCAAAGGACAACAGCAAGAGATGGGGCAACATAAGTTTGTCAGGGAACCAGGACTTGCTGAGGGGAAATACACTTATATAGTGCGCCTTAAAGATCCCTCTGTGGCGAATTATGCCGGTGGTATTGCCGGGCTTGAAGCCACCAGTCCACAGCGAAGTCAAGGGTTGGCGTCCCAAAAGGCCCCCAAGCTGAATACCGCCAGTGTGGCGGTGAAGTCCTACGTGAAGTATTTGAATGCCAAGCAACAGAACTTTTTAATGAGTGCTGCGGCCCAAGGGGTTCAGTTACAGGCTAAGGTCAGGTATCACTATGCCTTTAATGGGCTGGCGGTCACCATGGATCAGCAGCAGGCAGAAGCCCTGTCCAAGTTACCCGAAGTAGCTTTCATTGAGCGGGAAAGCCTTTATTCAATGGATACCGACAGCAGCCAGAACATGATAGGTTCTCCCAAAGTGTGGGACGGCAGTGCTACAGGGACTCAGGCTATGGGGGAAGGGGTCATAGTCGGGGTGATCGATTCGGGGATCAACAGTGATCATCCATCCTTTGCGGATATTGGGGGTGATGGTTATGACCATACCAATCCCTGGGGACAAGGTGTCTACGTCGGTGACTGTGCGGTAGAGTTCTCTGACATGTGTAACGATAAGCTGATCGGAGTCAGAAGTTATCCTGAGATTACCGATAGTTATGATGATGGGGAGGTCTTTGGTCCAACACCTCCTGCCAAGAATGGTGAGGATTATGGTGGTCATGGTTCTCACACTGCCGGTACGGCAGCGGGAAATATCCTTAAGAATGTCCCTTATGTTGTCGGTGAGGTCGGTGAGGCTCAAGGGGATGGCATTGAGACCGGACTCGAGTTTACACAAATCTCCGGGGTCGCTCCCCATGCCAATATTGTTGCCTATCAGATCTGCCGTCCGGGCAACAATGGCGATAGATACTCAGGTTGTCCCACATCGGCGATTCTCAAGGCGTTGGATGATGCCATTGCCGATGGAGTGGATGTGATCAACTATTCCATCAGCGGCGGTGGTTTCCCTTGGGCTAGTTCCACTGAAATGAGCTTCCTGGCAGCCCGTAATGCCGGCATTTTCTCTGCCGTGTCGGCCGGAAATACCTCTGCATCGGTTAATCAAGTTCCCTTTTCTTCACCCAAGAATGCGCCTTGGTATACCTCAGTCGCGGCATCAACCCATAACCGCGAAGTGCGCTCCACTCTCGAATTCAACGGTGACCTGCTGGATTACACTCAGGGAACCGGGCCGGTGATTACTACAGACATCAGCGCACCTTTGGTGTACGCCGGTGACTTGGCTGCTGATAATTTCGAAGGTTGCAACGCCTTTGCCGCCGATGCGTTCAAGGAGCAGTTGGCGCTGATTAAGCGCGGCGGCTGTAACTTTGCCGACAAGGTCAATAATGCCAAAGAGGCGGGTGCAGTAGGGGTTATTGTCTTTAACAAAGACGGTGAAGGCAACGTCAGAAACAAGATGTCCGGACTTGGCAACACCAGTATCCCTTCTGTTTTCATCGGTAATATTGACGGTTTGGCCGTCGTGGATGCGCTGGCGGCTACGCCAGGCTTGGTGGCCAAAATCAATGCCACTCCATCGGCCGTTGAGCGTCAGGCCGATGTGTTGGGAAGTTTCTCTCTACTTGGACCAAACCGTTACTTCGACGTGATTGCGCCGTCGATTTCAGCTCCGGGTGTGGACATCTATGCCGCTTACGCCGATGAACAGTATGGCCATGAAGTGACAGGTACTGATCCTGCTGATTATACCCTGATGTCCGGTACTTCTATGTCGAGTCCTCATGTGGCGGGCGCTGGGGCGCTGCTGAAGTCGGCTCATCCAGAGTGGACGCCGGATAATATCCGTTCAGCCTTGATGCTGACAGCAACAACAGCCAGTGCCATGACCAAGGCAGATGGTAAAACTACCGCGGATCCGTTTGATGTGGGAGCCGGGCGGATACGGGTGGATTTGGCCGCCAAGACTGGGCTTATCATGGATGAGTTGGCGGACAACTATGAGTTTGCCAACCCAGAGCTCGGTGGTGATCCAAGACGTTTGAATCTTCCCAGTATGTCCAGTAGCCAATGTGTTAATAGTTGCAGCTGGAAGCGAAAAGTCACGGCTACCAAAGATGGCGTATGGAGCGCTGCCGGAGTAGCGACGACTGAAGGGTTGAAAATAACGGTTTCACCAGAAAACTTCACTCTGACCAAAGGGCAGTCGCAGGTGGTGACTGTCACCGCCGATATCACTGGGGTGAGCTCAAGTGATTGGGCGTTTGGTAATCTGCTGTTGACCTCGAGCAACCACCCTGATGCGGCTATGCCTGTGGCGGTTAAAGCTGCCCGTGATAACTTGCCGGACAGCTTTACCATCAGGGCGGGACGAGATGCTGACGAGCTGACTTTCAACGAGCTTAAATCGCTTGATATGACTGGACTGGATGCAGAAGTCTCTGCCTTGGCACTGGCCGACAGTTTTGAGGCAGTATTGAAGCAAGATTCGAATGTTGGTAGCTTCCTGGACGACATTACCGATGGTGTCGCCTTCGTCGCCTACAGGGTTGAAGAGGGGGCAAAGCTGTTTAATACGACTATTACTGCCACCAATTCCCCGGATTTGGATCTCTATGTGGCGATAGACAGAGACAGTGACGGGTCGTTGGATGCCCTTGTCGGCCAATCGGCCAGAGCTGGTTCTGATGAATCTGTCAGTATCAGTAATCCAGAAACCGGTGACTATTATATCTTTGTGCAAAACTATGAGGCTTCAGCCGCCAATGCCGAAGATCCCTTCACCCTGAAAACTTCTGTGGTAGAGGCAGGTCCGGCTCAGGACAATTTTACTCTGACCAAGACAGGTGACAACGAGGAGTTCTCACTGAAGTTCGCCTGGAAGGATAATTTTGCCGCTAGCGACCTGGGTTATGCTGTGGTAACTCTGACGTCCAGTGATGCCAATGTCGCCGCCAAGAACTTGCCGGTTGCTTTCAACCGGGTCGTTGATGATGTGCAGATGCCTGCGGCCAGTGTACTCAGTGGTGAGATGACCCCTGGGCAGCCAGTAACCATGACAGTAACTATCGCTGCCAATACTTCCCTTGAGGCTCGGGAGTATCAGCTCAAGGCCATGGTGCCGGAAGGGCATGAAGTCACGGCTATCAGCGACCAAGGGGAGCTGGCTCAAGGAGTATTGAGTTGGACTCATGTGATGCAAACTGGCGATCCGGCCAAAACACTGAGTTTCAAGTTTATCCCGCGTAAACAGGGGCTGGGTAATAAGCTGATACTGAGCAATACCGTTGTCAATGATACCGCCGAGGTATTGACTCAGGAGTATCTGTTTGATGTCAAAGAAGGTGCTCCTGTTATCAAAGTCAATGCACCCGACCGAGTGGCAGAGCGTAATAGCTTTGTTATCGATGCATCAGCCTCGGCCGATCCCAATGGTGATTCGGTCAGCTATCACTGGACTCAGATCGCCGGCGCGCCGCTGAAGTTTGACAGCTCGGCGGCCAAGTTGGAGCTGACAGCGCCTGAAGTGGGTGGTCCTGGCGATTTGCTGACTTTCAATCTGAAGGTGAGTGACTCCAAGGGTAATAGCACCACGGAAACGGTCAGCATAGTGGTGTTTGACTGGGAGCGTGACAGTGGTGGTTCACTGGGATGGTTGTCACTGTTGTTGCTGCCTTTAGGCTGGCTGCGCAGGAAATCGAGCTAAGGAAGGTGCGAACAAAGTCCTATGTGTGCTCTGCGTCGGCTTACAGGCCTGGATGCAAGGTGTGGCTCGCAGCAAATGGCTTTAGTCCTTTGCAATAAGCACTTCCCCGAGTCTTAAACTGAAAAAGGCTGCCAATTTGGCAGCCTTTTCTTTATCTGTTGTTAGGGTTTTACCGCCCTGACAATTGGGTTTTGCAGGCTTATCAGGGTTTCGGTGGACTGAATTTCATCTATCGACTGGATACGATTAATCAGCACGTGTTGCAGGGCATCGATGGACTGGCACATTACTTTGACAAACACACTGTAATTGCCTGTGGTGTAGTAGGCTTCGACCACTTCTTCCAGCTCATTGAGCTTTGAGATGGCGGCGGGGTAGTCACCGGCACTCTTGAGATTGATGCCGATAAAACAGCA
Organism: Shewanella sp. MSW; assembly: GCF_007636515.1. Taxonomy (NCBI): domain Bacteria; kingdom Pseudomonadati; phylum Pseudomonadota; class Gammaproteobacteria; order Alteromonadales; family Shewanellaceae; genus Shewanella; species Shewanella sp. MSW. The sequence goes on along the minus strand of NZ_LVDR01000003.1, from coordinate 82,090 downwards.
GACGTCATAGCCCAGAGCTTTGGGGTTTACCGATATTTGGGCTCCGGTGATAATACCTGCCTGTTTCATCTTTTCTACCCTGACATGAATTGTGCCTGCGCTGACGCTGAAGCGTTTGGCCAGCTCGGCAAAAGGAGTTCGTGCATCCTGCATCAGGGCTTCCAGGATCTGATTGTCCAGTTGATCTCTTTGAAATGATGTATCCACAGCATCACGCCTAAATTGCTTATAATCAGGCATGAATTTACGTGTTTTATTGTAAAATTGCCAGTCTTAAGGCGACTTTTGGCTCAACATCTAGGGTGATGTTAGCGGTTATTGTTCGCCTTCGGGCGTGAGAAAAGGCACAGGTGCACTGAAGCTCATGGGGTCACCCGAGTAGGGATGCTGGATGCTGAGGCTGGCGGCGTGCAGCAGCAATCTGGGAGCCAATCTTTTTGCCCAGGAGTCGGCGTAGAAACCATCGCCCAGAATGGGATGGCCCAGCGCCATCATATGCACCCTGAGTTGATGTGAACGCCCTGTGATGGGGATCAGCTTGACCAGAGTTGAATAGCGTCCCTTGCTGATCACCTCATAGTGAGTCAGTGACGGCTTACCCACTTGATGGTCGACTTTCTGTCTGGGCCTGTTGGGCCAATCGCAAATGAGTGGCAGTTCTATACTGCCTTGGTTGGCCTTGATATGACCGGCGACTCTGGCGTAGTAACTCTTTTGGGTTTCCCTGTCTCGAAACTGGCGTTTCAGCTCACGCTCGGCACTGCGCCTCAGTGCCAATAAGAGTACGCCCGAGGTGGCCATGTCCAGGCGGTGAACCACTTGTGCTTGCGGATGTTCGGCCAACACTCTGGCATAGGCGCTGTCGTGATGGGCCGGATCCCGTCCGGGAACCGAGAGCAGTCCCGAAGGTTTATTGATGACTATGATGTCCTTGTCCTGGTAGAGAATATCCAGCCAAGGCTCGGTTGGTGGATTGTAGACAAAATCTGACATGTCATGGCCTCAATGAAAATGGACGGCAAAGATAACCGCGGCTGTCGGCAGATGCAAGCTCTTGGGCGTTGTTGCATCCAGGCGCGTAAGCCAACGCAGAGCATCATGGGGCTTGTCCATATCTTACCTGGGTTAATTTGAGTGCTTTACTTCTCTTTTACAACCGCGGCAATTAGTATCTTAGTGTTTGAATTGGAAATGGATTGGTATGGGAAGGCGTTCAGGTTACCTGTTGGAAGATTGGTTGGTTGACCCTCAGATGAGTACGTTGAGCCGCGAAGAGGCTCAAGTACGGCTCGAACTCAGGGTGATGCAGGTATTGCTGTGTCTTATCCATCATGCCAACACCTTGGTGACCCGAGAGATGTTGATCCAGGAGGTTTGGCACGGCGGTATTATCACGGATAACGCCATCAACCGCATTATCGGTTTGCTGCGCCAGCATCTGCAGGATAATCCCAGAGCGCCACGTTTTATCAAGACTGTGCCCAAACAGGGCTATGTACTAATAGCGAAAGTGCGTGAAACGACACTCGATGACGATTCGCCGGACGAACTTTTGCCAATAAAACCGATAGGTGCCGAGACTGAGCAAAAGATAGCAGCAGGCGGCAGCAAGTGGGGCTATTGGGGCGGCGCCTTCGGAGTGCTGGCGGCGGGTATCGCCAGTTGGCTCTATCTGGCACCGGCCCAGGAAAACCCCCAGCTTGAGTTGACCGATGTGGCCATCAGGCGTCTGACTCCACTGACTTCACTCAATGGTCAGGAGGTGGACCCCAGCCTGTCCCCCGATGGCAGCATGCTGGCATTTTCCTATCGGGAACTGAACGCCGATAAGTGGCATATTGAGCTGATGTCGCTCGGCGACAGAGTCATCAAAACCATTCCTGTTGTGGATGATTACAGTCTGCGCTACCCGGCCTGGCGCCACGATGGCAAGGCCTTGGCTTATTTGGCATTCAGTGAGACTCAGGGCTGCCGTATCATGGTGACAGAGCTGACGGAAGAAGGGATGCGCAGCCGCATAGTCAGCCAGTGCCATCAGACAACACAGTCGACCAGCATCGCCTGGAGTCCCTCGAACCGCTCGCTGTTTTATGTGGATGCCGAAGGGGTCGAAGGTTTCAAGCGCGTTTTTCTGCTCAGTCTCAGCGACGGCCGGCGCCAGCAATTGAGTCAACCTCATGTGGTGGGACGCGGCGACTATGCACTGGCCTTGTCTCCCGACGGTCACAGTCTGGCGGTGCTGCGTAGTATCAACTGGTTCGACACTCAGATCTTGCTGTTCGATATCGAATCCGGTGATTGGCAAAACCTGCAGCGTGTGGGGTATCCACTGCGCAGTATTGCCTGGGATAAAGGCGGCAACGCCTTGGTATACCGAGGAGAGGAGGGGCAACTTCACCGTTTGCAACTCAAACCCCGTAAGTTAACCCGACTGACGAGCGTGTTGCAGGAAATCAATTCTCCCTCGGCCAATAGTGCCGGACGCATGGCGGCGGTTGTCGGCGAACTGTTTGAAGAGGAGATCTGGTTCTGGTCCTCGCCCTTTGATGAGGCTTCCAAGCCGCAGCGCTTTGTGGCGTCCAGTCGCCGTGATACCGCCGGTACCTTGCGCCACGATGGCAAGGAGTTGATCTTTGTTTCCAATCGCAGCGGCTTGCCACAATTATGGCGTCGGGACGAACAGGGCACGGAGAAACAACTGAGTCGCCTGAGCACTTTTTCTCATATAGATGAACTCAGTTATTCAGCCGATGACAAGCTGGTGGCCGGTAGTCTCAACCAACAGGTGTTTGTCCTTAACCCTGAAAACGGTGAACTCAAGTTTTTCCCTCAGCTGGGCAATGTCCGTAATGTCAGTTGGGGGCGCAGTAGCAATGAACTGCTGGCAGCCGTCAGTGTCGATGGTCGCTGGCAGATAAACAGCCTGATGTTAGACAGTGGCGAGCAGCAGCCTTTGTTGACAGATGGCTTTTCTGCCAAGTACGCCGCCGACGGTACTCTTTATTTTACCCGCCTGTACAAGAAAGGGATTTGGCGTCTGAAGCAGGGCGTCGAAGAACTCTTTTATGACCAGTATACTCCTCACTTCGGTAGCAGTTGGCAACTGGCTGCCGAGGCACTTTGGTTGTTGCGGCCCAACGACAATGCTATGGGCATTCTCAAGATAGATCTCCATACGGGCAAGAGAGAGGAGCGCGACATTCCGATGGAGAAAGTTTCCCCAAGATTGCTGTCGGTGACAGATGACGGCCAGATCTCGCTGGCGTTATTGGGGCCCGCCAATACAGATATAGTCGAAGTAATTAACTGATTTATAAGACATCACCTTTCCATCACTTTTTCATTATGGTGCTTTTCTCTGTCTGAGATAGCTTTAGGGGCAAGCTTGATTGCCTGACTTTTAAAGTGCTTGGTTTTTACTCTGAGTACCAGGCAAAAAGGTCGAAGCAATCTCGGGCGCAGCTTGCGCCCACCCCTTCCCAGCAGGAGAAAAGATGATGAAAAGTTTGAATCAGTTTGTGAAAAATGCGATTGGATTTGCATTGCTTTCTACTCTGTTTGCTTTACCGCTACTGCTGGCGTCGACACCCACCAAGGGCAAGGATGAAGTCAATACGCCATCTCTGTGTGAGCCGTATCCAGAGTGTGTGATTTACAAGATCCCCGATGAGTCCATCAATCTATAACCGTCAGTGGAGGCCATCATGTTACAGGTAACTCTCTATTTGGTCGGTTCACTGAGCGCTTTTGTATTGGTGTACTACCTGTTTTTAAACTTGGTTCTTGCGTCCGAAGAATCAAGCTTGCTCGACCCTAAGGACAAATAACTCTCCCTTTCCAAGCCAAAGGGGCACGGTGTAAACCGTGCCCCTTTTTATTCACCAGGAAGCTTAGGAGAAGCTGTGACCGCCCACATGCATGATGCAAAAGGTCCAGACCACAAAAGCCAGAATACCGTGTACCAAAGCGTAGAAAGCCTGATCCAGGCGACGTAAGCCGGCTGCTTGCCAGATAAGGTGCAGGTGCAGCCCAAGCACCAGAGGGAACAGTAACAACAAGGGATAAAGGGCGAATGGGCTGGCATCTCCCAGCAGAGGCCGGGTCAACAGTGACCAGAGCACCATAAAGGCGGTGATCAACGGGGGCAGGGCAAGCCGATACTGCTCGGGATAGGGAAACATTGCAGGTCCTTGATACAGCTGAATGGAGGCGGATCAGCGGACGGCTCTGGCAATCAATTGTGCCTTGGCTTGCAGCATTCCCGTTTCTCCGCCGGGCATATGGCCTTCAAAGTAATGTAAAGTCTCGAATTTGGCAAATCTGTGTTCTAGCTCACCTTCATTCAATAAAAAGTCCGGGTTGCTGGGACGGCCGAACTTGGCCTGTTCTCGAGTAAAGGTTTCGTAAAACAGCAAGCCTCCTGGCTTGAGTTGTTTGGCAATCCAGGGCAGCGAAGGGCGATGTAGATAGTTGAACACCAATACCACGTCGAAAGGGAGCAGATCGGGCTTTTCACCCTGCTCAAGGTTCCATTCCAGGAATTGGCAGTGAGGAAACTGGCGCCAGAGTTCATCAAAGCTCTCGGGGTTACGGTCGATGAAGGTGACCTCGGCCCCCTGTTTGGCAAACCAATAGCCATTGCGCCCTGAGCCGCAGGCCAGGTCCAGCACCCTGAGCTCAGGTGTTATCTCTGGGTGTCGGTCAAAGGCTGTGATCAGTTCTGCGGTCTTCATCCCTTGATCTCCTTGCGACTGTCGATTCTGCGTCTGTGAACTATAGAGTAATGCCGCAAGCCCGCGGGCCCGTGTGACACTATGACCGAAAGTAAAACCACAGTCACAAGCAACTCGCTCTTGTAGGCTGCCAGGGGGATAAACAACAGGAGCAACAGCAGCTTCACCAGGGTCAATACCCCTTTCAGTTGAATAAGCCAGCGCCAATCCCGGACTATCTCCCACAGCATCAGGCAACTGCCGCTGGCCATGGCCATTATCCAGTAGAGTTGCCAGCTTTCTCTGGGGACAGATAGCAAAATACCGCCACCGGCACCGACTATTCCCAAAATGTGCAGGGCTCTGAGGCTGGTCTTACAAAGGCGTTGCAGCCAAAACTGCTTTTCAGACATCTGTGTTTTAGTCATGGCGATGATATCTGTGATCCAGAATACAAATTTTCCGTTAGCTTAGCAGCATTCGCCAATTGGCGACTATGCTTGATCCTGTATTTGTCGAGTCTTCTCACATGGAAATACAGAACCTCAAAACGTTAACCTCGTCAGCTATACGGTACGCTGACCGTGATTTGTATCAATATGTGACCGGCTAATCTGCAAAAGTGCACAGAAATGCAGATAGCTGTCTGCAACAGGAAATTTTTTGTGACTCAGTTAAATATATGCCTAAAGGGGTAGTGATATCTTCTGCCGTGGGAGATATGACGTGCTACAGCCTTGGTAATTGGTATAAAAAACTAAAAAGCACTGTAGTACGAAATAGCTATATATGAGTATGTGAAATAATATGGTGGAGGAACACTCTATGTTCACGGGAGCACTTAAAAAAACAGCACTGGCTGCTCTGATTTCCGGCATGATGGCCGGTACAGCTTATGCCGGCGCAGATGTATTGGCGGATTTTCATGGTGAGATGGGCGGTTGCGATACTTGCCACGTTTCCGAGAAAGGTCCAACCGATGACAACCTGACCCATGAGAACGCGCAATGCGTTAGCTGCCACGGTGATCTGAATGAGATTGCTGCCGGTGAAAAAGATCTGAAGATTTCTCCACACAAGTCTCACCTTATCGGTGAAATCGCTTGTACTTCTTGCCACATAGGCCATGAAAAATCAGTGGCATACTGTGACGCTTGCCATAGCTTCGGCTTCGATATGCCATTCGGCGGTAAGTGGGAGCGTAAGTTCGTTCCTATCGACGTGCAGAAAGATGCTCAAGACAAAGCCATCGCAGCTGGTCCTCGTGAAACCACTGACGTGGTTATCATAGGTTCTGGTGGTGCCGGTCTGGCCGCTGCAGTATCTGCCCGCGACAACGGTGCCAAAGTGATTCTGTTGGAAAAAGAACCTGTTGCTGGTGGTAACACCAAGCTGGCTGCCGGTGGTATGAACGCTGCTGAAACCAAGCCTCAAGCGGCTCTGGGCATTAAAGACAAGAAAGAGATCATGATTGAGGACACCATGAAAGGTGGCCGTAACATCAACGATCCTGAGCTGGTTAAAGTACTGGCCAATAACTCTTCCGACTCTATCGACTGGTTGACCGCTATGGGCGCCGACATGAATGACGTAGGTCGTATGGGTGGTGCCAGTGTAAACCGTAGCCACCGTCCAACTGGTGGTGCCGGTGTGGGTGCTCACGTAGCTCAGGTTCTGTGGGACAACGCTGTTAAGCGCGGTACCGATATCCGTCTGAACAGCCGCGTTGTTCGCGTACTGAAAGATGATTCAGGTAAAGTGACCGGCGTTCTGGTTGAAGGTAAGTACACTGGTTACTATGTGATCAAGGCTGATGCCGTGGTTATGGCTACCGGTGGTTTTGCCAGAAACAACGACCGCGTTGCCAAGTACGATCCTAAACTGAAAGGCTTTGCTGCTACCAACCACCCAGGTGCAACCGGTGACGGTCTGGATGTTGCCATGCAAGCCGGTGCTGATACCCGTGATCTGGAATGGGTACAGGCTCACCCAACTCTGTCTCCACGTGGTGGTGTGATGGTAACTGAAGCCGTACGTGGTAACGGTGCTATCCTGGTTAACCGCGAAGGTGACCGTTTCGTCAACGAAATCACTACTCGTGACAAGGCTTCTGCAGCCATCCTGAAACAGAAAGGTGCCAGCGCCTTCTTGGTATTCGATGACTCAGTTCGTAAGAGCTTGAAGAAGATTGAAAACTATGTCCACCTGGGCATTGTTGACGAAGGTAAGACTCCTGAAGAACTGGCCAAGAAGATTGGTGTTCCAGGTGCCGAACTGGCCAAGACTATCGCTACCTACAACGGTTTCGTGAAGTCTGGTAAAGACACTCAATTCGAGCGTCCTAACCTGCCTCGTGAACTGGGTACTGCTCCATACTACGCCATCGAAGTTAAGCCAGCTGTACACCACAGCATGGGTGGCGTGAAGATCGATACCAAGACTGAGGTTAAAGCCAAAGACGGTCATCTGATCCAAGGTATGTATGCTGCCGGTGAAGCCACTGGTGGTGTTCACGGTGCCAACCGTCTGGGTGGTAACGCTATCTCTGATATCGTAACCTTCGGTCGTATCGCCGGTGCTGAAGCTGCCAAGTACGCTAAAGAGCACTAGGCCAAGCTAATTCTCCGATAGCACGGAGTCGGGGCGCTTGAGCCCCCATCAAAAAAAGCGGACTGTCAGGAGTCCGCTTTTTTCTTTTTATTGCGCTGCATCATGTTTCCGGTGAGATAGCTATTGCCAAGCAAAGACAAGTTTAGGTAATTCACTTACACTTTTAGCTACCATTCCAATTACCGGGTCATAAACAGCATGAAGATAGGTTTTTTTAGCGCCAAGCGTTACGACATGCAGCATTTCAACCGTACCAATGAAGCCTTCGGGGCGCAAATTGAGTATTTTGATGTGCGCCTATGTATGCAAACAGTGAAACTGGCTTACGGATTCGAAGTGATCTGCGCCTTCGTCAACGATGAACTCAATGAAGAGGTGTTGACAGAACTGGCTGTCAACGGCACCAGGATCATCGCCATGCGCTGTGCCGGCTTTAATAATGTCGACCTGGATGCGGCCAAACGTCTGGGTATGAATGTTGTCAATGTCCCGGCTTACTCTCCAGAATCTGTAGCCGAACATACGGTTGCCCTGATGTTGACCCTGAACCGCAAGATCCATAAGGCGTATCAACGTACCCGGGATGCCAACTTCTCTCTCGAAGGGTTAGTGGGCTTCAACATGTTCGGTAAGACAGTGGGCGTGGTCGGCACAGGGAAAATCGGTATTGCTACCATCAAGGTCTTGCTGGGCTTTGGCTGTAAAGTACTGGCGTTTGACCCTTATCCCAACCCGCAAGTAGAGACGCTGGGGGCTCGTTATGTCACCCTGGATGAGATGTACCAACAGAGCGATATCATCAGTCTTCATTGCCCGCTGACGGCGGAAAACCGCCATCTGCTCAACGCAGACAGCTTTGCCAAGATGAAGCCGGGCATGATGGTGATTAACACCAGTCGTGGTGGCTTGCTCAACGCCATAGATGCCATGGAAGCGCTCAAGCTCGGACAGATAGGTTCGCTGGGGTTGGACGTGTATGAGAACGAGAAAGAGCTGTTTTTTGAAGATAAGTCCAATGAAGTGATCCAGGACGATGTGTTCCGGCGTTTGTCGGCTTGCCACAACGTGATCTTTACCGGTCACCAGGCGTTTTTGACCGAAGAGGCCTTGGGCGCCATCGCCCACACCACACTGTCCAATGTACAGAAACTCCTCAGCGGTGAGCGTTCGGGTAACGAGCTTTTCTAAGGAAGGTACGAATAAGTCCCATGTGTGCTCTGCGTCGGCTTACAGGCCTGGATGCACGTGGTTCGCAGCAAATGGCCCTAGTCCTTTGCAAGAATTCTCTAAAGATAAATACTGACACCCGACTCCCCGATTGCTAGATTGAAATAACCGCATCGGGGAGATGCTCATAGGGAGGTGTCATGCTGGTTACACAGAGTCTTCATCAACTGCCGACGGCAAGCGGCAGCATGCAAACCCGGGTCTATCGTCCCGATAGTGAGGGTTGTTTTCCCGCCATCATTTTTTACTCGGAAATTTTTCAGGAAACCGCGCCAATAAGCCGCATGGCTTGCATGCTGGCCGGTCACGGTTTTGTGGTATTGGTGCCGGAGATTTTTCACGAACTCAATCCGCCGGGCACTGTGCTTGGTTATGATGACAGTGGCAAGGACAAAGGCAACAGCGACAAGCTGAGCAAGCCATTGGAAGCCCACGATGATGATACTCAGGCGCTGGTGGATTTTATTCGGGCTCAGCCCTGGAGCCGCGGACGGATTGGTGCCATGGGCGTCTGTGTTGGCGGCCACCTGGCATTTCGCGCCGCCCTTAATCCCGATATCGCAGCGGCATTTTGTCTCTACGCCACAGATATTCACAGCGGCGCTATCCCGAGTGCGCCGGGGAATGACTCTCTGAGCCGCTGCCGGGATATTCGTGCCGAGTTGATGATGATCTGGGGCAAGCAGGACCCCCATGTGCCGAGTGAAGGGCGCCGTCTCATCCAGCAAAGGCTGGAGCAATGCCAGACCTTATACAGCTGGCAGGAGCTCAATGCCCAGCACGCCTTTATGAGGGATGGCGATCCCCGTTATGACCCGGCATTGGCGTTGCAGATGTATCAGCAGGCGCTGGCGCTGTTTCAGCGCAGGCTCAATTAATCCTGCTTGGTCAGTTGCTCCGGCTCTGTCTCTTGTGCCTGCGGCGCCGAGGCATTGCCGGGTGCCAGCTTCAGCACGGCTTTTTGCAGTATCAGGTTGTTGGGGTAGGTAACAGTATCGCCGTTGTCGCGGCGGATAAGCACGTGGAACAGCCCCACTTCCAACAATACCCCGGTAATATCTTCATCCTTGTCGACGACTTTGATCCGCTCACCGACTTTGTAGGGAAACACAAAAAAGATCAGCACCCCGGCGGTGAGGTTACTCAGTATCGACCACTGGGCCACCAAAGCCACCCCCAGCACGGCAAATGCCGAAGACACGAACAGTGAAACCTCCTGATAGCCGAGTCCCAGAGAAACGGCCATCAACGACAGAGTGACAAAGAACAACAGATAGCTGATAAAGCGGGTCACCAGGCTGGTGCGCGCGGCGCTGACCTGTTTCTTGTCCGCCAGGGTTTGCACCGCATTTTTCAGCGCCCGCTGCAGAAAGAAAAACACCCCGAGATAGAGGCAGGCAATCAGAATATTGTGAGTCATATGGCGTATGCTTCTGTGAGAAATAAGGCATTTGCTGGCATACTAGCGACTTTGTCACAGGGGATAAACTCCCCAACCGAGAATTATTCAAGCATGGCAGATTATCGCACCTTAGTGCAGCAACAGGATGAATGGGGCAGCGTCGCTGTCCTCGATGATGGCGACTGCCGGATCTTGGCCTTCGGCGAACACGACGAGCAGAGCAAACTGTTGAAAAAGGCCCCCCATGTACCGCAGCACACCTATGTGCAGGCCATGCTGCTGGCGCTTTTGTACCTCAAACCCAAGAGTGCCATCATTTTGGGGTTGGGCGGCGGCGCCTTGGTGCATGCTCTGAGGCATTTTGATGCCGCTATCAAGCTGACCGCGGTTGAGTTGCGCCCCCTGGTGCTTGAGTTGGCCAAGAGCCATTTTCAACTGCCACTGTCGAAAAAGCTGAACCTTATCAATCAGGATGCCAATCAGTTTCTGGCCAGTGCCGAGCACAAGAAGGTAGATATTATCTTCGCCGATCTCTACGGCTCTGAAGGGGTGGATGCCGGTCAGCTGAGCCAAGCCTTTATCGAGCAGAGCCTGGCACTGCTCAAGAGTGAAGGTTTGCTGGTGCTCAACTGCTGGAAAGAGCACAGTCAGGACAGAGGCCTGCTGGCTCGCCTGCAGCAACATTTCCCCGATGTGCGGGCCTGCCTCACGGGGGGCGGCAACTGGGTAGTGTTTGCCTCAAGGACACCGAAAAACTTTACCAGTGCCGGGCTCAAGCAGGGCGCCGCCGGCTTGTCTGCTGTGCTGGACTGCGATCTCGGCCGCTCTCTCAGTCGCTTCGAACTCTGGCAGTAGGCTAATTTGTAAGGGATTGTTAAGGGCACTAGTCCGTAAAAGCCCTGATGTTATATTTGTCTGCCCCTCAATAATGATAAGCAGTACAAATGAATAAAAACAAAAGATTAGCAGTAAAACTTCTGACCCTATCCTGCCTTATGGGCGCTGGGACGACACAGGCCGAACAGTATGAGTTTGCCACTCAAGTCGCCCCGGCCAACACCTTGGTGATGTTCCAGCATCAGGATGGCACCCTATACTCGGCCGCCGGATTGCAGGCGGATACCCGCAAACAACTGCAGCGCGCCATTGCGGCCGCTAACTTCAAAGGCCAGGAGGGCGAGCTGCTCGAATTGCTGGCCCCCATTGGTACCCAAGCAGAGCGCCTGCTGCTGCTCGGGCTTGGGGATGCTGAACTGACGCCGGGGGAGACAGTTTTGCTGGGGGGCAAGCTGTCAAATCATCTGGAAGCCGTCAAACAACCCAAGGTGGCGGTATGGGCCGCAGATATACCCAATAGCCAAGGGTTTATCGCCGAATTGACCCAGGGGATCTCCCTGGCAAGCTACCGCTATCGTGACTTTACAGCCAAGCCGCGCACCGAAAAACAGTACCATTTTGCGGTCGCCGAGCCCAAGATAGCCGAGACTAATCACCTCAAGTCAGCAGCGATTGCCGATGGCGTGGCGCTGGCGCGGGATCTGACCAACAAACCTGCCGCCGAACTCTATCCCGAGTCCTTTGCCGATGCGGCCAAGGAACTCAAGCGTCTTGGCGTCAAGGTTAAGGTGTTGGAGCCCAAAGACCTGGCCAAACTCAATATGGGCGCGTTGCTGGCCGTGGGCAAAGGCAGCGAGCGAGGCCCAAGGTTGGTAGTGGCACACTGGCAAGGCAGTGATGATGCTCCGGTTGCGCTGGTGGGGAAGGGGATTACCTTTGACTCAGGCGGCTATAACATCAAGGCGACCGGCACCTCGATTGCGCGGATGAAGTCAGATATGGCCGGCGCCGCCACAGTGTTGGGAACGGTCAAGGCGATGGCCGCCGCCAAGGCGCCGGTTAACCTGGTGGGTATCATGCCGCTGGCGGAAAACATGGTCTCGGGCCGTGCGATGATCCCCGGGGATGTGATCAAGACTGCCCAGGGGCTGACGGTTGAAGTCCTCAATACCGACGCCGAAGGACGTCTGGTGCTGGCCGACGGTCTTTGGTATGCCCGCGAGCAATACCAACCACAAGTGATAGTGGACGTGGCGACCCTCACAGGCTCCAAGGTGCGTGCCCTTGGGGTGGAATATGCCGGCCTGTTCAGTGACTCGGAACCTTTGGTGCAGCAACTGACCTATGCGGGGCAGCAGGTGGGGGAAAAACTGTGGCGCCTGCCGCTGGATCCGGCCTACGGCGAAGAGTTGCATTCCAGCATAGCGGACTTAACCAACACAGGCCGTGAAGGCAGCGCCGGGGCTTCTTCGGCGGCGATGTTTCTCAAGCGTTTTGCCGGTGAGCAACCCTGGGCTCATCTGGACATTGCCGGTAATGCCCTGGTCAGGAGCGACACTCAGTTGGCTCCGGCCGGAGCTACCGGTTATGGTGTACGCCTGCTGAGCCATTGGTTGGAACAGCATAAGTTCAGTGATAACCAATAGATCAATAACTTGCTCGGGAGCGAAGGGTAATCGCTTTTTTTCGCTCCCGATACAAGTTCCTCTGAAAAACCGATTAAGGCAACAGCTTTTATCCGTTATCTTATTTTAAACCCTTTGGTTAATATGACTTCCATCGAGGGGCAGCAATGAAGTTGACCCGGACAATTCAAACTGAAAATGGGAGCATACAATGACTCAGTCAATCATCAACTCTGTAATCAAACCCTTTAAAGCTACCGCCTTCCACAAAGGTGAATTCGTTGAGCTGACCGAACAGGATCTGCTGGGCAAGTGGTCTGTAGTTTTCTTCTATCCAGCCGACTTTACCTTCGTTTGCCCAACTGAACTGGGTGATATGGCTGACCACTACGAAAAACTGCAAGCCATGGGCGTTGAAGTTTACTCTGTGTCTACCGACAAGCACTTTACTCACAAGGCATGGCACGATACTTCCGACACCATCAACAAGATCCAATTCCCAATGATAGGTGACCCAACCGGTGAAATCAGCCGTAACTTCGGTGTGCTGGTTGAGGAAGACGGTGTCGCCCTGCGCGGTACTTTCGTCAGCAACCCTGAAGGTGAAATCAAAGTCGCTGAAATCCATGACCTGGGTATCGGACGTAGTGCCAGCGAACTGGTTCGTAAGATCCAAGCTGCTCAATATGTTGCTACTCACGACGGCGAAGTTTGCCCAGCCAAGTGGCAGCCAGGCGACGAAACTCTGGCTCCTTCTCTGGACCTGGTTGGCAAAATCTAAACTGCCAGTCTGACCCAGAAGGCTCCGAACCTCCCCCTGCAAGGGTTCGGAGCCTCTTTCCCCGCACTATTTCTGTTTTCCTTTAGTCTGATTCTGGAGTCATCATGTTGGATGCGAATCTGAAAAATCAACTGCAAACCTATCTGCAGAACCTCAAGCAACCAGTTGAACTTGTCGTATCTGCAGATGAAAGCCCAAAGTCCAAAGAGCTGTTGGCTCTGGCACAGGATATTGCCTCGCTGTCTTCCCTGGTCAGTGTGACCGAGCAGTCATTGTCCCGTACCCCGGCGATGCAAGTTACCTCAATCAAGGGCTCTGACATACGTTTTGCCGGTTTGCCCATGGGGCACGAATTTACCTCACTTGTGCTGGCTCTGTTGCACACAGGTGGGCATCCCATCAAGCTGGAGGCCGAGCTGATCGAGCAGATCCGCAGCCTGCCAGGGGAATATCATTTTGAAACTTTTGTCTCTCTGAGCTGCCAGAACTGCCCGGATGTGGTGCAGGCGCTCAATATGATGGCGGCGATCAACCCGCGGATCAGCAATACCATGATAGATGGTGCCTTGTTCCAGGATGAGGTTGAGCAGCGCAATATCATGGCCGTGCCTTCGGTTTATCTGAACGGCGAGCCTTTCTCTGCCGGCCGCATCAGCCTGAAAGAGATACTCAATAAACTGGATACCAATGCCTCTGCCCGCCAGGCCGAGAGCCTTAACCAGCGTAAGCCCTACGAAGTGCTGGTGGTTGGCGCCGGGCCTGCCGGGGCATCAGCCGCCATCTACGCCGCCCGTAAGGGACTGCGCACTGGGCTGTTGGCCGACAAGTTCGGCGGCCAGGTCAGCGAAACCGTCGGCATTGAAAACTTTATTTCGGTCAAGGCGACTGAAGGCCCCAAGTTGGTGGCAAATCTGGAAGAGCATGTTCGCGACTATGAAGTGGATGTGATGGATAACCAGAAGGCGGTTCGTCTCGGCAGCAATGGCCTCTATGAAGTGGAACTGGAAAATGGTGCCCTACTCAAGAGCCGCACTGTCTTGTTGGCCACAGGAGCTCGCTGGCGGGAAATGAATGTCCCCGGTGAGCAGGAATATCGTGGCCGCGGTGTGGCTTATTGTCCTCACTGTGATGGCCCGCTGTTCAAGGGTAAACGGGTTGCGGTGATTGGCGGCGGTAACTCGGGTATCGAGGCGGCTATCGATCTGGCCAACATAGTTGAGCATGTGACTGTACTCGAGTTTGACAGTAAATTGCGCGCCGATGATGTGCTGCAGCGCAAGGCCAAATCTATGGGTAACATCACTATTATCACCCAGGCGCAAACGACTGAAGTCCTTGGTGATGGCAGTCGGGTTATCGGCCTTAACTACACAGACAGAGCCAGTGGCGAGCAGCATAATATTGCGCTGGCAGGTATCTTTGTGCAGATAGGTCTGGTGCCCAACACTGAATGGTTGCGTGGTACTGTGGAGTTGACCCCGCGCGGTGAAATCATTGTCGATGAACGCGGTCAGACTTCATTGCCAGGGGTGTTTGCCGCCGGTGACGTGACTAACTCGGCCTACAAGCAGATCATCATCGCTATGGGTAGCGGTGCGACCGCCTCTCTGGGAGCCTTTGACTACCTGATCCGCCATTCAGAGGATGAATCGGCAGCGGCTTGATGGGTTAACCACTCAACAGCCTTTAGCAACACAGAAGCCGGCCAAGTGCCGGCTTCTTTTTGTTCTAAGGAAGGGGGCGAACAAGTCCCATGTGTGCTCTGTGTCGGCTTACAGGCCTGGATGCAAGGCGTGGTTAGCAGCAAATGGCCCTAGTCCTTTGCAAGAAGCACTTCCCTAAGGTAAACCTTTGGTTCAGCTGAGCGTCAGTCTCTGTGGGTTAATTTAAACCGTTTAGGGTCAATGCCGGTTGGTGGAAAATGACCTTGCCACTCGATTGCCTTGGCATTCCGGGTTTGGAGTAAATAACAATGTCTGCATCTTATTTGGTAAAGAGCGCCTTGTTGCCTTTGCTGTTGGGTTTGGAGAGTCTCGGCGGCTGCGCCGATATTCTCTGCTCTGCCCGTTCTGACGAAGCGGTTGCCGATGGTTGGCAGGAGCACAATCAGTGTGTGCGTCAGGCGGAAGACAACTTACGTCGTCATCAGCAGGAACAGCAAAGGCAGCAGGATACCGCGACGCGCCAGGCGCTGAAAGAGGCATTGGCGCAGCATAAGTGAGTCTTAGGTTCACCCATGTATCCACAATAAAAAACCGGCTTTGCCGGTTTTTTGCTTTTATCGCCAGAACCTTGGGAATATCAGGCTGTGGTATTGATATTGTGGCCTATGTTACCAACCGGAGCGGCTGGTTCCTGTGCCGGTGTGGCGGCCTGAATAAGTTGCAGCGCGATTTCGCCTTCGGCTTCCTGTTGCTGTTTGGCCAGTTGCGCGACTTTAACACCGACAGCGCCGGTATCCATATTGACCGGCAGTGGCTGGGAGTTGAGAGAAACTGTCATGGCTTTCCTCTGGGTTAATGAGTCACGTTGGGACTCGGGCATGATACTGTTATCGGCGTCAATAGCCTTAACTTTAGTCTAATTCCCGCTTGTCCGGCAAAAGCCAAGCCACCAATGGGCGACTCGGCTTTGTGCTGCGGGTCTATACCTCAAGGAGTGACCTATCAAGCGGCCTTACGGCGGCGCTCCAACAGTTTTCTAATGCTGACAATCAGTATGGTGACGACTATGGCACCGATAATCAGCCCCAATGCCAGGCTGACGCTCTGCAGCGCCGCCGGGTTGACCGCCAGGGTGCCGCCCAATCCCAACATCATGATGCCGGACATCAGCTTCAGGGTCTGGCCTTCTTTCTCGGTCAGCTTGCGCTTGCCGAGAGTCATGCTGAAGGCGATCACTATGATGGCCAGTGGGATAACGTAGACGATGTTGTACAGCACCAGGTACATATAGCGCTCAAAGCTTGGCAGATTATGCATGGAGAGCACACTGGTGTAGATCATAGGGAAGCCCGCAGTACACAAGAGTTCATAGGCGTTGGCCAGAATCGCCAGTACTGTGGTGCCGGCTATCATGGTCGCTAAACTGGAGGCGCTGGATAGCTTACCCATGCGCTTGATAAGCCCGCTGCGGTTTTCCGCCGACATGGAGAGGGTCACTTCCCCCTTGGTAAAGAAGTAGTCTTTGATGTTGATAGTGCCTGCTATCAGTGCCAGGATCCCCGCCGCCAGAATAATCATCCCGCCATCACTGCCGGCGCCCAATAGCTGGAAGATGTTGAGCCAGGCGGTCATAAACAGGAAGTAAATAAAGCCCGAGAAGAACACGAAGATGCCACCAACCAGCAGCATACGGCCGCGGCTCTTGGCATTGACCATGATGGACAGCAGGAATAAGAGCACAAAGAAGGCGCAGGGGTTAAAGGCATCAACACCGGCCAGAACCAGCGTCAGGATTGGCAGCGACATGGTTTCAGGTGTCACCACCCCAACCAGAGGCAACTCTACCGGCTGAACTTCGGGCTCTGCCGCCAGAGCCGTGGCATCACAGGTGCCGTCGCCACCGTCATTGGCGCAGGTGCCGAATAGCGGCGCCTGGGGTGAACCTGTGCTTGCCTGAGTGCTTGTTTGCCCCGGCATATCTTCCGGGCTCAACTGGCCGCCCGCCTGCAGATAGCAGTTTTTGAGGCGGTTGAGTAGGAACTGGCCCGTCACCTCTTCACTGGAATAACCAACTATCGCCTTGCCACAGGTAGCCATATAGGGCACTGAGCGGGCTTCTGTTCCTGTCTCTGTGGCCAACTGTTGCCACAGCTCCTGAGTGCCTTCGGCGCCCACCATCACAGAGTGCAGCTCTATCCAGGGATAGCGCTTCGGTAGAGAGTCGATGAATGGATGCGCTTCGGCGCAGTGGGGGCAGGTCTTGGACCAGACAAAATATAAAGGAATTTTGATCTGCCCTTGCTGATCCACCTGTTGCCACTGGATCTGCGATGCCGAATTTTCGGTTGCGGCAAGGCCTGCGCTGAAACTCAGTAACAGGCAGAGAAAGAAGGTTCTTAACATAAGCTTACCTGTGTAAGAGGGATTAAATTGTATCTGAATGACCCATAGCCCGGTTCAGGCTACAAGTGCCCTACGAATACTTTACTCCAAGGCCTTGGTATTCATGATAAAGCAGCATCAAAACTGTTAGCAGACTCGAAAAAGTCCCTAAAGTGAGACACATGGACATTTGTTAAGCTTTGAGTAATAAAACCGCATTCGAATAGTGCCATTGTGGTAAGCGACTTCAGTAATTTACTTTTTTGCCGCTAAACTTTTACTTCACCCTAAAAATTTATAGGACCTCTTATGCAGTTCACGCTTAAAACCCGCTTACTGCTGGTCAGTTTGGGCGCCGTTTTGCTTACGGTTGCTGCCCTGGTTGGCCTTTCCTCCTCTTCCATTCGTGATAATGCCATGCAGCGAACCCAGCGCGAGGTCGATCAATTGGCGACCACTTTTGCCGGCGGCATAGGGCAGTGGATGTATGACAGACAACAGGCGGTCAGCAGTCTCAAGGGCACGCTACAGCGGAACTCTGAGGTCAATATCACCCCTTTTCTGATGCAGGCCCATGAGGCCAGCGGTTTTGCGCTGACCTACTACGGCGATGAGCAGGGCAACATGTACCGTCAGGATCCCAGCCTGAATACGGCCGGTTATGATCCCCGGGTTCGCCCTTGGTATCAGGATGCCAAGCGGGAAGGAGCCATGATAATGACGGCGCCTTATGTCAGTGCCACATTGCAAAAACTGGTGGTCACCATAGCCGAGCCGGTAATGAACAGCGGTCGCCTGCAGGGCGTGGTAGCGGCTAACCTCACCATAGATCAACTGACAGATGCGGTGCGAACCCTCAAGGTGCCGGGTGACGGCTATGCCGTGATGCTTGAGCGCTCAGGCTTGATTATCAGCCATCCGGACAAGGAGCTGAACGGCCAGCAGTTCAGCCGCCTTGGCAGTGCCTTCAATCCTCAGTGGCTCAGCGCCAGGATCAGCGCCAATACCCTGGATGAGATGGCATTCGACGGCAGCAGCAAGCTGTTTTACCTGGCGGCTGTGCCTCACACAGATTGGGCACTGATGTTTGTGATGGATAAGGCCAGCATCATGGCCGAGGCCACTGAGCTGGCATGGTGGATGTCGGCGGTGGGCGTGTTGTTTTTGGTGGGCTTTGGTCTGTTGCTGGTATTGGTGTTCAAGAGCCAGTTCCGCGATCTGGAACGTCTGGCCAAGGCGCTCAACGATATTGCTGAAGGGGAAGGGGACCTCTCGGTCCGCATCGAGACCCGTAATCAGCACGATGAGATAGGCATGCTCGCCGCCGGTTTTAATCGTTTTGTTGAACGCCTGCACGGCATGATTTCTCGTATGAGTGATATAGCCCAGCAGTTGGCTGGCCAGGCACAGGAGACCCGCTATTCAGCCGAGAGTAATAGCCAGAGTATCGAAGTACAGCAGGACGAAGTCACTATGGTGGCAACTGCTGTGACCGAAATGGCCAGTGCTACCGAGGAGATCGCCAGCAATGCCGAACTGACGGCACAGACGGCGCAGTCGGCGGTCGGCCTTGCAGGCAGTGGGCAACAGCAGGTGCTGCAGAGCCAGGAGTCGATTCGCGGTTTGGCGCAGGAAGTGGATACCGCCAGTCAGATCATCGCCGAGCTCAATGAGCACTCACAGAAGATCAACAGCATTTTGCTGACCATCAGCGGTATAGCCGAGCAGACTAATCTATTGGCTTTGAACGCCGCTATCGAAGCCGCCAGAGCCGGTGAGCAGGGGCGTGGCTTTGCCGTGGTGGCCGATGAAGTCAGGGTGTTGTCGCAGCGTACTCACGCGTCGACACAAGAGATCCAGACCATGATTGAGACCTTGCAAAAAACCGCTGCCAAGGCAGTGAACTCCATGGCTCAAAGTCATCAGATGGCTGAAACCAGTGTGATGGATGCCGAATCGGCCAGTGCCAGTTTGGCGCAGATAAGCCAAGCGATTACCCAGATATCCGATATGGCCAGCCAGATAGCTACAGCGGCCGAAGAGCAGACCTCTGTTACCAGCGAAATCAACCGTAATACCGAGTCGATTCGTGAGGTTTCTCATACCTTGTCACAGGAGGCCAACAGTGCCACTGTCAAAGCGCAAGAGTTGGCGGAGTTGTCAGACTCGCTGCGCCGTGAAGTGGGGCGTTTTAAACTTTAGTGGCAGTCACTGGCTGCCATCACTCTGGGTTATTCATAACCGAGAGTGATGGCGGATAAGCGCTGATAGTAAGGGGAACGGTTGGGACTATAGGGCCGGTAAGCTCGTCGCCGCTTATCAATATCACCAGAAAAAACGGCGTTACTCGGCGCTGCGCGGTTTTTCTATGGTCGCCATCATTTGTTGGTTATTACACCAATGCAGACTCACTTCGCGATTGTCTTTATGGGTTGCCGTGCGAATACGGGTGACTATGGGGTGAGAGAAGTGTGCTGCGGTTAAATACTCTTTAACCCGTTCAATTCGTCTATTGGCAAGCCACATATTATATTTTTGTAATTCTTCATCACCGATAGAATTATCCATATTGAATTCCAATAACAGATAGCCGCTTGAATTATCACTATTATCGGCAACAATTTTATCCAGTTGCAAAGAATCCCGGCTACTGAAATAAGAGCTGTTCTTGGCATAATCAACATTGCCAAGCAGAACGCTTTTCTCACAGGTGGCTTGGGTCGCGCCGGTAAACAGCAGTAATCCCAGAATCAGGGCGCGCATATCATTCTCCTTTGACTATGACTTTATTATTGTTCTTGTCCACTTTTGAGGCGCAAATTTAATCGATTGTTCAGGGGAAATCAATTTTATATGAATATCAACCTTTGCTGAATGACAGCGTCATAATACAGAACGAATGACGGAAAAATGTCGCAATAAATATAATTTCAATTGCTGCGACATTTATTTATATCTTGCCAAGAAATTGACTGAATAATATCAGAGCTTCAGTTGATCTTAATGTCATTCACAGTGAGCCCCACATCAAGGTTGTTGCGGGTGGCATTGGAGTAGGGGCAAACACTGTGGGCCTTGATCACCAAGGCTTCGGCCTCGGCTTGTGCAAGCGGTAGAGTGACAGTCAGAGATACCTTTAGCCCAAACCCGCCATCTTGACTGACCAGGCCGACATCGGCCATGACAGGAGCGCTGGTAAGCTTGATTTTGCCCAGGCGTGCCACATGTAAAATAGCGTTGGAGAAACAGGCGGCGTAACCGGCGGCAAACAGCTGTTCCGGATTGGCCCCGGCTCCTGTCCCGCCCATCTCCTTGGGATAGCTTAAGGTCAAGGACAGGGCACCGTCATGGGTGGCTACTTCGCCGTTGCGGCCGGCTTTGGCTGTGGCTTGAGTGTGATAGAGCATAATAGTTTCCTTAATTTAAGTTGTGCGCAATATAGTTGCTGGCAATGATATGTCGATATTTGTTTTTGAAGCAAGTATATTGTGCACAATTAAATTGTGTTTAGGGTTTGCATATGTCAAACGAGCCCCTGTGCCTGGAAAACCAGGTTTGCTTTTCGCTATACAGTGCCGCCAATGCTATGGTGCGGGCCTACCGGCCTGTGCTGGATGCCCTGGATCTTACCTACCCGCAATATCTGGCCATGCTGGTGCTTTGGCAACACAAGGGCATCAGTGTCAAGGCGCTGGGTGAGCGTTTGCATCTGGACTCAGGCACCTTGACGCCCTTGCTCAAACGCCTGGAAACAAAAGGCTTGCTGTTAAGAGGCCGCAGTGAACAGGACGAGCGGGTGCGGGTATTGACGCTCACCGATGCCGGACTGGCTTTGCAAGCGCGCGCCGTCGATGTGCCCGAGCAGATGCTGTGTCGCAGCGCCATGCCGCGGGAGGAGTTGCAGCAACTGAAAAGCTTGTGTGACACCCTATGGCAGCAATTGGAACGTTAACGGAAAGAGGCTGATGGAACAGGTTGATCTGGCAATTATAGGTGGCGGCATCTCCGGCGTGGCGGTGGCGCAGTGCGCCGCGGCAGCCGGTTATTCCGTGGTGCTATTGGAAAAGTCCACTCTGGCGGCGGGAACCTCTTCCCAGTCCAGCAAATTGATCCATGGCGGCTTACGTTACCTTGAGTCCGGGCAACTGGATCTGGTGCGTGAATCGCTGCGGGCCCGGCGCGAGTTATTACGTCTGGCGCCGACAC
Organism: Shewanella sp. MSW; assembly: GCF_007636515.1. Lineage (NCBI taxonomy): Bacteria > Pseudomonadati > Pseudomonadota > Gammaproteobacteria > Alteromonadales > Shewanellaceae > Shewanella > Shewanella sp. MSW. The sequence continues at coordinate 60,644 of NZ_LVDR01000003.1, read as the reverse complement.
TGGTCAAGGCTGTTCCTTTCTTTATCCCGGTTTATCGCGACAGTCGCCGCGGCGCCTTGACCCTCAGGGCTGGTCTCAGCCTCTACGGCTTGCTGAGCGAGTTTGACCGCCTGGGCCGTTTTCGTAGCCTGCCGGCCAGGGCCTGGGGGAGCTTTCCCGGGCTCAAGCTGGCAGGAATGACCCATATGTTCCAATACTGGGATGCCCAGACGGATGATGCCTTGCTGACCAAGGCGGTGGCCGACAGCGCCAGGTTGCTCGGTGCCGATATCCGCGAGGGCGCCGAGTGTTTGACAATAGAGCATGACCCTCAGGGATGTAAGCTGAGTTACCGGGATGCGGATGGCGACAAAATGCTGCACTGCCGCTTTCTGGTCAACGCCGCCGGCGCCTTTGTCAACGAACTGCTGGCGCGGGTGACACCACCCATAGCCCAGACGGCAATAGACTGGGTGCAGGGGAGTCATTTGCTTCTGGATATTCCTGCGCCGCCCGGGGTGCTCTATCTGGAGTCTTGTTTCGATGAACGGGTGGTATTCGTGATGCCTTGGTACGGCAAGACGCTGATAGGCACCACGGAAACCCTCTGCCAGGGACCGGTTCCGCAGATCACCCGAGAGGAGATAGCTTATCTGCTGGGGATCTATCGGCACTATTTTGGAAATTCTGGCAGTTTTATGGGTTCTGTCACTACAGAGGCGCTTGAAGCCAGGGTATTGGCGCATTTCAGTGGCATGCGGGTGCTGCCCAAGGGCGATGGCGATGCCTTTGGGCGGCCGCGGGAGGTACAATTGTACCAGCGTTATTCTCATCCCAGGTTGCTGACACTTTACGGCGGTAAGTTAACCACCTTTCGTGCCACTGCCAAGGCGGTGACGGCAGAGATAAGCAAGGTACTTGGCAAACGCAGTCCCAAAGCGGATGTCGACAAGCTGATGCTGGGATGATTTTTAGGGTGAAACAGGCTAAAGTGTGCCGCTTTTGCCGCCGGGCAAAATTGGAAACTTGGGATATATCAGAGTGAAATGTGATTTTTTTGCGCAGGGCAAGTGCCGCTCCTGTACTCACATAGAAACGCCAATGGCGCAACAACTGGCCGCCAAGAGCGAGCAGTTGGCGCAGCTGCTCAGCCCCTTCACGCCCTTTGAACTCTTGGCTCCTGTCAGCGGGCCGTCCCTGGGTTTTCGTAACAAGGCCAAGATGGTGGCACTCGGCGCCGCCCATCAACCCATTCTGGGGATAGTCTCCCCGAGTGGTGAGGCCGTGAGCCTATGCGATTGTCCTCTCTATCCTGCCGATATGCAGGCCTTGCTGCATCGGCTTGAGCTGTTTGTGCGTCAGGCCGGGATCCCACCCTATCGGGTAGATAAGGCCAAGGGCGAACTCAAGTTTGTGTTGTTGACCCGCGCCGAAATCAGCGGCGACTTTATGCTCAGGTTTGTGTTGCGCTCCAGGCAATCCATCGAGAGGATTGAACGTGAGCTGCCAAAGCTACTGGCCGAGTTTCCTGCCATCAAGCTGGTATCTGTGAATCTGCAGCCGGTTCATATGGCCAGGCTCGAAGGAGAGCAGGAGATTTTTCTTACCGAGGCGCAGCGTCTGGAGGAGTCTTTCAATGGCGTGCCTCTTTATATCCGCCCCAAGAGTTTCTTTCAAACCAACCCACAAGTGGCGGCGGCCCTTTATCAGAGCGCCAAAGACTGGGTCAGTGAGCTGAAGCCTGAGTCGATTTGGGATCTCTTCTGTGGTGTCGGCGGTTTTGGGCTGCACTGCGCCAGCAAAGACACAGAGCTTACGGGGATTGAAATCGAGGCTGAAGCTATCGCCTGCGCCCGATTATCGGCGGAAAAGCTGGGGCTTGAGCGGGTGGACTTCAAAGCGCTGGATTCGGGCAGTTTTGCCGCGGCGCAGTCGGCAGGAGAAGTACCGGATCTTATGATAGTCAATCCGCCGAGACGCGGTATAGGGGCAGAGCTTTGCCAGGCTATTTCGACCTTTGCGCCGCCGCATCTGCTCTATTCCAGCTGTAACCCTGAATCTTTGGCCAAAGATCTGGCGGATATCAGCGGCTATCGTGTGCGCAAGGTGCAGCTATTCGATATGTTCCCGCACACGGATCACTATGAGGTGCTGGTGCTGCTGAGTCGTGACTAGGACTGTGGCGTCTATGCTCTTGGCCAATAAAGGCTGATGGCGGCGCCGCCCAGGGATTGCGAACGGCTCAACTCCAGTCGGCCGCCGTGCCAGATGGCAATTTTGCGCACTATATAGAGCCCCAGGCCAAAGCCGCTGCCATCACTTTGTTTGGCATCTCTGGCAAAGGCCGCCAGTAGTTTTTTCCCCTTATCTTCAAAGCCAGGGCCATCATCCTCGACTCTGAGGCAGTTATGGCTTTGGCTTTGCTCGAAACTCACCTGTATCTCTTTTTCGGCGAAACGCATGGCGTTCTGGATCAGGTTTTGGCAGGCCACATTCATTGCCGTCATATCGAATTGTGCCTGGCCCGGCACCGAGTGAAATCCTATCTGGAAGTCACGGCTATAGAGGCTGTATTTCTGCTCAAGCGCCTGAATAAAGTCAGCGATGGATTGTGATGCATGACATAGCTCTCCCTGTTTATGTTCCAGGCGGGCAAAAGAGAGGTAGTTGGCCGCCAGCTGTTCTATCTCATCTATGTCCTGGGCCAGGCGCGCTGCGTATTGAGGCTCCATCTGTTGCTTGCTCAGCTCAAGGGCAAAGCGCATCCGCGCGAGCGGAGTGCGTACTTCATGGGAGATGGTATGGGATAACTCTTTATGCATCTGGACAAAACTCACTATCTGGTGGCTCATGCTATAAAGCGCCTGAGCCAACGGAAAGATAGCCGAACTTTTACGTATGGTCAGCGGTTGTAGCGAAGGTTGACGGCCAAAGCGAATGGCGCTTTGCTGCAGGGTATGGAGATCGCGAAACACAGGCCAGATAAGCAAGATGGCAACCAGGGTCAGACTGGAGTAGAAACCGAGCAAGATCAAACTGGTGATGTCCTCTTTATCTTGCTTCTCTGTTACCGGGCCAAACCTGAGCAGCTCAGTGCCTGAGCCTTGCTTGTAGTAGTAGAGCTCGCCGCTGGAGTGACGCAGCGCTAAGGTCTGCCCCTCGTTGAGTAGCTGTCTCAGGCTAGTGGGCAGTGCCAGACTGCCGGCGGCAAGAGTCGACAGATGCGCGCCCTGACCCCGGGTCTGCAATAAGTCGTCCACCGAGATCAAATAACTGGCTTCTTCGCTGCGGTATTGTTCTGTTAACTGACCAAAACTCCACAGCAGCAGAGAGCAGGACAGCAGCAGAAATCCGAACAGTCGATAGAACTGAAATTTCATGCCCGAGCCCTGGTCATGGCTTGATTGGGCTGGTAGTTGAACAGGTAGCCCTTGCCATGCACTGTGGTGATCTGCAGACCGCTTATCTGTAGTTCATCCAGGCGTTTACGCAGCCTGCTTACCTTCAAATCTATGGCCCTGTCCAGGCCATCATAGGTACGGCCAATAAACTGCTCAAACAGGTACTCCCGTGACAATATTCGTCCGGCATTGATAACAAACACCCACAGAAGTTCAAACTCCTTGGTGGTAAAGCTCAGCGCCGAGCCTGCCATAAACACCTGCTGCTGGTTAGGGTCAAGCTGTAGATCATGCAGACACAAAGCTTTACGTCCGGGTAGCTGTTGCCGGTTACGAAGTTGAGTACGTATTCGTGCCAGCAGCAAGGGAGGCACCACAGGCTTGAGTAGGTAGTCACAGGCGCCGAGCTCCAACCCCAGGATCTGATCGCCTTCACTATCGCGGGCGGTGAGGAATATCAGCGGGCAGAGATAACAGGCCGCCAAACGAGGGTAGATACAAAAGCCATCTTCACCGGGCAGCATTACATCGCAAAGGATCAGGCTGAAACTGTCACTGTCCTGACGGGCGAGTGCGGCTTCGGCATTGTCCAGATGAACCAGCTCGAAACCTTCGTTGGCCAGATAGGTGCAAATAAGCTCAGCCAGTGGCAGATCATCCTCGATCAGGAGTATTTTTTCTTTCATAGCAGATCCCAACTCAGGCCCCGCCGTCTGCGGCTGACGGGCTCATAGATAGCCACTCTGAGCAAGCGGCTGGCAACTGTGCGGTTTTGCTGATCCCTGAGCTCGATAAGCGTATCCCTGACCAGGCTCAATTGCAGCTTGTAACTGAAGTCTCGGCGTTGATGAAAACAGGTCAAAGGTGCCGTGCTGTGGGCCAGCCAAAGGCACAGAGAGCGAGGCTGTTGGCTGTGAAATTCGAGTTGCAGTTGCAGCCTGCATTCCGATTCCTGATTGGTCATGGCGCAGGTATCCGGTGCCAGCCAAAGCTCTTCTCCCAAGGCGCTTGCCCAGGGGCTTGTCAACATGAGTAACCACAGTAGCCATCGACTCATAGAAGCCTCAAAACCGATAACTCAAACCGATGAAACCTGAGAGATAGCCATCCTTGTCTATCATGGGACTGTTGGTGATCCCCGAGTCAAGCCAGGTGTATTCGGTTATCGCCACCAGGTTGATATCCTGCCATAGTGGCAGATTAACCAGCAGACGGGCGTGATAATTGATACTGACCGAGGGAGTGTAACTCAGTCTCAGCGGGCCGCTTTCTTCCGGCGTAAGCTGATAGTAGTAACGCACCAGGGATTCACTCTTGCGAATCGCGCCCAGCTCAAGCCCAAGGGCTCCCCAGGAATAGAGCAGGCTCTTTTTCAATCTGAATTGCAGCTCATTGCCGTCATGTACCCCGGAAATGTCCTGAAACAAGCCCAGATTGATATCTGTGTAGGGGGTGATCCAAGTGACGGAAACTCCACCCAGGTAGGAGATGTGACGCTTGATTTCGTTAAGGGTAGGTTCGCTGTTACTGTTGGGGCGTACGACCTGTCCCTTGTGGGGAGAGAAGCCTATGATGTCGCTTAAAAACAACTTGTTAAGCCCATCAAACTCGAAAAAGAATCCATCTTCATTGAGCTTGGTTTGCAGGTCGAATAGCAAGTTGTCCGACTCATGAAGGCTGTAGCCCAGTGTGAAGTTTTCCAGATAGAAGCGTTTTGAGTAGTAGCTCCAGGATGGCAGCAGGAAGGTTTCTATCGGCTTGGCATGCACTCTGGGATTGTCCAGCCGACCATATCCCAGGGCGAGGGCGAGTCTGAACTCATCCACAGGGACAGTTTCCGTCGCATTTTCTTCAGCTGCTGCAGTCAGGGGCAACTGAAGGCCAAGCATCAATATCGCGTACCACCAAAGCTTCATAGCTTACTTCTACTTCCTGCTAACTTTCATTGAATCTAAATAAACAATTGTTAAAAGTCTGTAAAAATTTAACCAAGTTACAAAATGCTACAAAAGTATTATGTTTTGGGTTCTTTTGTGGTGATTGTATTTGATGTTTTTGTGAATATCTATGCAATTAAAATTGACAGGTGTCAAAAGTGTTGGTAGTCAGCTCAATGCTGGTTGGTTTACTGTGGGTAGGACTATTATTGGTCGTTGTTTTTGTTGTGGTTTATTTTTAGCCAAGTAGCTTTGGGTTTATGGCCATACTCGGTGTTAGCCGTCATTGAATAAATATTAAATGTTTTGCTTATGTTGCTGGGCCGCGCCTGGCGATGGCGTTAAGACAGCCAAGAGACTGTGGTTGATTCCGAACGGATATACTTGCCTACGTGTGGGAAGGTCGAGATTCAGGGGGGGATTTACCGCTATTTTGTCATAAATACAGCTAGTTGAGAGGCTATGGCTGACTCTCAGTTGCCTGTTCATTTGTTTGTCTTGCCGTACGCCTAAAGACTAAGCCTATGAATATAAGATAAGTGTCACACTTATGTCATACAATGGAGCCAGATCAAACAAGTATAGAGCTAACACAGATGTGGCAGATTTTTGTTCGTTTCTTTTCTTTGGGACTGGTGAGTTTTGGTGGCCCAGCGGCGCATATAGGTTACTTTCGCAAGACTTTTGTCGAAGAGTTGGGCTGGCTTGATGATAAAGATTATGCGTCCTTGGTGGCTTTGAGTCAGTTTCTGCCCGGCCCTGGGTCCAGCCAGGTCGGCTTTGCCATAGGTTACCGCCGCGGAGCCCTTCCCGGGGCGGTACTGGCCTTTATCGGCTTTACTTTACCCTCGTTTCTATTGATGTTTCTGTTGGCTGTCAGCAGCTATCAATATCTCTCCAGCGATTTATTTCAGGGGGTTATTGCCGGGCTCAAGTTATTGGCTGTAGTGGTGGTCGCCGATGCTGCCTGGGGGATGTTCAAGCAATTTTGTCGCAACCGCACCACTCAGGTATTGGCCTTGTTGAGCACAGTGATCCTGCTTTTATGGCCGGGGAATTTGACTCAGTTGCTGTTGCTGTTTGTCGGTGCCATTAGTGGATTGTTCTGGCTCAATCGTGATGCACCAATGCCGGCCAAGCCGGGAAGCATGCAGCTAAACTGGAGTGCTTTATTGATCTTTCTGTTTTTATTGCTGCTTACAGGTCCCTTACTTGCTCACCCTTTGGCTGAACTCTTTAAGCAGTTTTATCAGACCGGCGCTATGGTATTCGGCGGCGGCCATGTGGTACTGCCTTTGCTTGAGAGTCAGTTGGCAAACAGCATAGATCATGACAGGTTCCTTACAGGCTATGCCCTGGCGCAAGCCCTTCCCGGTCCCATGTTCAGTTTGGCTGCTTATCTTGGGGCCGAACTGTGGCCGCAAAATGCCCTTATTGGCGCCTTGGTGGCAACGCTGGGCATTTTTCTGCCCGGTTTCCTGTTGTTGCTGGCGGTGATCCGCGGCTGGCAGGGAATTGCCGAACGCCCGAAAATGGCGGCTATGGTGATGGGGATTAATGCCACAGTCGTAGGTTTGCTGGTGAGCGCTCTCTATCAGCCGGTATTTACCAGTGCCGTGACCCGTCCGGTTGATATCGCCATGGTGTTGACCGGCTTTATGCTGCTTAAACTGTGGCGGTTATCTTTGGTATTTTTGGTATTCGGCTTTGCGGCTATGGGCGCTGTTTTGACTCTCTTTATGTAAGCAAATGGTTTAACTTTGATCTCGGGCATTTATTTATCCGAACTTAAGGTAAACAAAGTTACTATAATTTGTAGAGATTTCATTTCCTGGGGGAAAACCTAAGTGTCCAGTCTAAGTTTACGAAATAAGTTACTCTTACTTGCTCTGTTACCATTGTTGACGGTTTCCATTGTTTTGATGCTGGCGTCCTGGACAGTAGAATCGGATGCGCTTGAAAGCGAAATTACCAACTTCAGAGAAAAGCTGCTTAACGAGCGTCGTCAGGAGTTGATGCATGTGACCGAAGTCGCCAAAGAGATTGTCAGTTTTCAGCGCAGTCAGGGGGGAGACTATAAGGCGGCCTTACGGGATGTTCGCTTTGGCAGCGCAGGTTATTTCTTTGTCTATGATGGTAAAGGTAAAAACCTGTTTCATGCCTTACTGCCTAATCTGGAAGGGACAGATCAGATAGGGATGACAGATCCCAAGGGAACCAAGATCATAGTGGGCTTGCTGAATGCAGCCCGCAATAGTGACGGTATCCTTACTTATTACTATCAAAAACCCGGCACCAACGAGCTGGTGGAAAAAATAGGTTATGCCGCCATGGTTCCAGGCACCGACTGGATCATAGGCACCGGCGCTTATGTCGATGATATTGAGGCTTCTGTAGCCGAGTATCGGCAAACGGCATTGGCAGATATGGAAGAAAAGTTATGGTTGACGCTGATGATAGTCATAATCATCACCCTGATCACCGCTATGCTTATTCTGTTTGCTGCGCAGCGAACAGTGACTCCTATTCGCTACATGCTGGATAACCTCAACGATATCGCTCAGGGGGAAGGGGATTTAACCAAGCGTTTGCAGGTGCGCGGTGATGATGAGATTGCCCAGTTAGGGCAGGCATTCAACCGCTTTGTCGACAAGTTGCAACACATCATCCGTGACGTGACTACCGCTACCCACGAGGTGCAGGATGCCTCTGGTTCCATTCATGCCCAGACTCAGGCGATAGCGGCGCAGTTGGCCAACCATAACAATGAAACAGATCAGGTGGTGACCGCTATTACCGAGATGTCTTCCACTGCCCAGGAAGTGGCGATGAACACCACCCAGGTGGCGGAGGCGACCCATGTGGCGAGCGATGAAGTGGCTAAGGCCCAGGAGTGTGTTGATACTTCGCTGACCGAAATCTCTACCCTGATGGCAGAGATTAACAGCGCCGCCGATCATATTCAGTCGCTCAACGAACAGTCGCAGAAAATTAACAGCGTGCTGTCTGTCATAGGTGGCATAGCCGAGCAGACCAATCTATTGGCACTCAATGCTGCCATTGAAGCAGCTCGTGCCGGTGAGCAAGGGCGCGGCTTTGCCGTGGTCGCCGATGAGGTACGCAGTCTTGCGAGCCGCACTCAGGCCAGCACATTGGAGATCAACGAGATGCTCAGTGAGTTGCATCGTCTGGTAAGCCAGGCGGTGAGTGCCATGGAAGAGAGCCAGCAAAGCTGCCATCGCAGTGTCGAGTCTTCCAGACTGATTTCCGAAAGTCTGGGGGCGGTGACCAGCTCAGTTACTTCCATCAATGATATGAGTACCCAAATTGCCACAGCTGCCACAGAGCAGAGTTCGGTGACTGAGGAGATTAACCGTAATGTTTATGCGATTCAGGAGATAGTCGCCGAGCTGTTGCATTCCAGCGAAGAAGCGGCCAGAGTCAGCCAGACAGTGTCCCACAGTGGCGATAATCTGGGACAACTGGTGAATCAATTCAGGGTTTAATACCTGTAGCCCTCTAATCTCAATAATTGGGAAAAGAAGAAAACAAAAACGGCGCTCTATATAGGCGCCGTTTTTACTGCTCAGTTTCAAGCTGCCGGAGGTGCCTCGGCGCGCTCAGCCTTGACGGCACACACCTTGAACTCGGGAATGTGAGCCACGGGATCCAGCGCATTAATGGTTAGCTTGTTGGCCGCGGCTTCCACGAAATGGAATGGCAGGAACAGCACCCCAGGCTGAGCCCGGCGGCTGACAAAGGCCTGAATGAATATCTCACCACGGCGGCTTTCCAGTTTGAGCCAGTCGCCCTTGCCGACGCCCAAACGCCCGGCATCCTCAACCGAGATCATCACTCTGGGGGAGCCGAGTTCGTCCAGTCCGGCGGTTTTACGGGTCATGGTGCCGGTGTGGAACTGCTCCAGCAGGCGTCCGGTCGACAGCATCAAGGGGTAATCACCGTCCGGCAGCTCAGCCGGTAAACGATAATTGACCGGCTGCAGTCGCCCTTTGCCGTGAGTAAAGCTGTTGCGGTGCAATACCCGGGTACCCGGATGTTGCTCATCTGGGCAGGGCCACTGCAGCCCGGCCGGGTTATCCGTGGTTCTGCGCCAACTGATCCCGGCGTAGCTGGGGGTCAGGGCGGTGACTTCCTGCCAAATTGCCTGTTCATCGCCATAGTGCCAGTCGGCGCCCATGGCATTGGCCAGCAGCTGTAGTATCTGCCAGTCCGGACGGGCACTACCTGGCGATTGCAAGGCGACTTCCAGTCGTTGAACCCGGCGCTCGGTATTGGTGAAGTGGCCGCGCTTTTCGGCAAAGGCCGCTGCCGGCAATACCACATCGGCCATTTCGGCGGTTTCGGTGAGAAAGATATCCTGTACTACCAAAAATGGCAGCTTTTTCAGCGCTTTGAGCACATGGGCTTGGTCAGGGTCGCTCAGTACCGGGTTTTCGCCCATGACAAACAGGCTCTGCAGCCTGCCATCCAAAATCGCCTGCATCATATGAGAGGCTGGAATACCTGTCTCAGGACTCAGCTTATCTGTGCCCCAGGCCCGCGCCAGTTTCAGCCGCGCAGCATCGTTATCCAGACGTTGATAGCCGCTGAAATAGTTGGGCAGGGCACCCATATCACAGGCACCCTGGACATTGCTCTGGCCGCGCAAGGGGTTGATCCCGGCGCCGTCGAGTCCGAGGTTGCCCAGCAATAGCTGCAAGTTGGCAATGGCGGTGACATTGTCATGGCCTGTGGTGTGCTGGGTGATCCCCATGGCGTAGTAGAGAGCGGTCTTTTGGGCTGTGCCCAGCATTTTGGCCATGGCCGCTATTTCGCTGCTGCTGACACCTGTCACCCTGGCGGCTTGCTCCAAGCTGTAATCCGGGCGCAACAACTCTTCGCGCAAGGCCTCAAAGCCTGTGGTGCGGCTGCGGATATAGGCCTTGTCATGCCAGTCGTTGAGCAGTATCTGCTGCATGATGGCGTTGAGCAGCATCACATCTGTGCCGGGGCGATGACGCACAAACAGCTCGGCGCTGTCGGCTATGCTGACTCGCTTGGGATCGGCGACCAGGAGTCTGGCCTTGCCGCGATTGACAACCGACTTGATCCTCGAGGCTATGATGGGGTGAGCGCAGTCGGTATCCGAGCCCAGGATAAAGATGAGATCTGAATCCTCTATGCCGGGAATATCATTGGTCATGGCGCCGCTGCCGAGGGCATCGTAGAGCCCGGTGACAGTGGAGGCGTGGCACAGGCGGGCGCAGTGATCTATGTTGTTGCTGCCGATAACGGCTCTGAACAGCTTTTGCAGCAGGAAGTTTTCTTCATTGGTGGCTTTGGCGGATGCCAGTGCACCGAACGAACTCGGGCCAAACTGTGCCAATTGATCTTGCCAGTGGGCGGCAATATAGCTGATGGCCGTTTGCCAGCTACAGGATTCCAACTTGCCGTTACGGCGTATCAGTGGCTGAGTCAGGCGCTCTTCACTGTTGATAAAGTCGAAGCCGAAGCGGCCCTTGACGCAGAGCATGCCCTGGTTCACAGGTGAGCGCACATCACCTTCGGCCGCCAGGATACGATTCTGGCTAGTGTCTACCTTGAAGCGGATGCGACAACCCACGCCGCAATAGGTGCAGATGGTGCTGGTCACCTTGGTATCGGGTGCTTGTCCTTGGGTCTTGTGGCGGGCATCGACCAGAGCACCGGTCGGGCATACCTGCAGGCAGTTGCCGCACTGAACACAATCGCTGTCGGCCATGGAGACGCTGAAACCGGCTCTGGGGGCCCGGCGTTCGCTATTGCCTCCCGGTAGCGCCGAGAATTGGTCGGCCTCAAAGCTGATGGCCTTGTGGCCGCTGCGACTGTGGCAGATGTCAACACAGGCGCCGCAGCTGATGCAGCGATTGGCGTCGAAACGGATAAAAGGCGCACTCAAGTCCTGGGCAAAGTGTCTGGCCAGCAGCGCCGAGTCGCCACTGCTATCTTGCTCTAGCAAGCCCTGGCTGCTGACCTTGTATTCACTGGCGTAGTCTCGCAGGCGACAGTCCATATTGGCCTGACAGCCGCATTCGAGGCAGCGTTTGGCCTCGGCTTCGGCCATTTGCGGCGTCAGTCCCAGCTCCACTTCGGCAAAGTTACTCAGGCGCTCGGCCACCGGCAGTTCCGGCATCTTGACTCTGGCACTTTTCACCTGTGAGGGGAAAAGACCTTTGGGTAAATCCTGTTGGGACTTGAGCCCTATAGCCTTGCTGGCATTGAACGCCACCGGCGTCAGTGGGCAACTGAGCCCCTGATTGAACAGGGCATCTATGGCCTCGGCGGCGCGGCGACCATCGGCGACCGCTTCCACCGCAGTGGCGGGTCCGCGGCGTACATCACCGATAACAAACAGTTTTTCCAGCCCTGTACTCAGTGTGATGTCGCAGCCGTTGATCGTATTCCAGCGGCTGAGCGCCGGAGCGCCTTGCAGCAGACGGTTTTCGGCCTGTTGCAGAAAGGCCAGATCCGGTGATTGGGACACGGCGGCGATCAGGGTATCAAACTCGCAGTCGAAGGTTTCGCCGCTGGGCTGAGGTCGGCGGCGGCCGGAGGCATCCGGTTCGCCTAAAGACATTTTTTCAAGCGTGACTCGTGCAAGACGGCCGTCACTGCCGGCATGGTTGGCCACAGGATTGGTCAGTAGTAGGAAGTGGATCCCTTCCTGCTCAGCTTCATGAATTTCAAAGGCTTCGGCCGGCATCTCCTCTTTGGTACGCCGGTAGATCAGGGTCACTTCGGCGCCGAGGCGTCTGGCGCTGCGGGCACAATCTATGGCGGTATTGCCGCCGCCGACAACGGCTACCTTTTTACCTGTGACCAGCTGGTGGTCCATTGCCAGATCTTTAAGGTAGTCGACCCCGAGATAGCAGCCGGGCAGGTCACTGCCAGGATAGTCGAGTGGCACAGCCTTTTGCGCGCCCATCGCCAGACAGAGGGCATGATACTCCTCGGCCAGTTTCGGCAGCAGGATATGCTCGCCTATGACTGTGTTGGTGTGAATGCGAATGCCGCTGCGCTCCAGCAGAGCTATCTCTTTATCGAGTATTGCCTTGGGCAGGCGATACTCTGGAATGCCGTATCTTAGCCAGCCACCGGCCTTGGGGGCGGCCTCAAAGATGTCCACTTCATGGCCCTGATTGGCGAGGAAAAACCCGGCGCTGAGCCCGGCGGGACCGGCGCCGATTATGGCGACCTTCTTGCCGCTGGGGTCGGCCTTGGGCGGCTGATAGGGTTCGGCATCGGCCAAATCCAGATCGGCGGCGTGGCGTTTTAGCTGACGTATTGCCAGTGGCTCATCGATTAGGGCGCGGCGACAGGCGCTTTCACAAAATGCCGGGCAGACCCGGCCGATAGACAGCGGCAGAGGCAGCGTCTGCTTGAGGATCCGCACCGCTTCTGTGTGGTTGCCCTGACCTATATGATATAGGTAAGACTGCACATCAACGCCTGCCGGGCAGGCTTGCTGGCAGGGGGCTTCGCAATCGGCGAAGTGATCTTTCAGGATCTGTTTCAGCACTTGCTGCCGATGACTGTGCACTGTCTGGGTATGATTCTTGAGCTGCATTCCGGCGATTGCCGGAGTCGAGCAGGCCAGCAGCGGTCTGTCACCGTCGACCATTACCTGGTCAACTCGGGTCAGTTGGCACAGGTGTTGATCGGCGCCTTCTGTGGTAGCCGCGTGTGCGTCTGTATGGTGACACAGACAAGGAATGTCGATGCCGGCCCGCCGGGCCGCCTGCAACAGGGTCTCGCCCTCAAAGGCGCTGACGGCCTGGCCGTCGATATAGATCTCAAACATGGGCAGCCTTGTTATTTGCTCACCTCGATGGCGGTGAAGTAGGGACTAATTAAGCTGATAACCATGCAGTATATCGATCGAGTGAGTTGCTTCATTGAGCTGGAACAGGCTTTTGCCGGGGAATTCACAAAGCTTGGCGAGTCTGTGCACTTGTCTGAAAAATGGATTTTACTCAGTGTGATCTGGCTCGGCAGGAGATCTTGCTGACAGATATCTGCGCACTAAACTGAGGTGAAGTTGTCGCTTGGGATTTCAATGCGTCAGTCGGGAAAAGCACGCTGGAGTATGTTGCTATTTGGTTGAGGTATGAAGAATACCGGTAGCAGATTCGAGATGATTTGCTCTTGAAAAGGGTACGCATCATTGGCTCGAAGGCCTAGTTTTTGCTGAAAAATCATTGACTCCCTGACAATGGAAATTTCAAATAGATGGCTGCAGGTATCGTTTGTCATTGAAGGCTGCTGCTCGGCATGATCACCTGATTCATTTGTTGATTAAGTTGGCATATTTGATTTTTTGTCACAGTTTTTTCACCGCGGAATTCGCTAGAGTGTGTCAGATGTTTTACCGGAACCGGCTCTGAATGCAGTACCGGCGAAAAAAAATCAAGCTTCTGCCTGCAGTGGCATAGGTTTCAGCGGCTGCTTGGGTTAAAATCCCTCGTTTGCTACGTCCTTAACACCAAAGAAAGTTGAAATCGCATGTTTGAAGTCAATCCGGTAAAAAACAAAATCAAGGAGCTTGCCGACCGCACAATGCTCCTTAGGGGGTATCTTTGACTATGACGCCAAGAAAGAGCGTCTGGAAGAAGTAAGCCGCGAGCTGGAAAGCTCCGAAGTATGGAATGAGCCAGAGCGCGCTCAGGCCCTGGGTAAAGAGCGCTCGGCGCTGGAAGTTGTGGTTAAGACCATAGACGATATGGATGCGGGCCTCGAAGATGTCGAAGGACTGCTGGAGCTGGCCATTGAAGAGGAAGATGAAGAAACCTTCAATGATGCCAACAGTGAACTGGGCGATCTGGAAAAGCGCCTGGAAGAGCTGGAATTCCGCCGTATGTTCTCGGGTCCACAGGACGCTTCCGACTGCTATCTGGATATTCAGTCCGGCTCCGGCGGCACCGAAGCGCAGGACTGGGCCAATATGGTGCTGCGCATGTATCTGCGCTGGGGTGAAGAACATGACTTTAACCCTGAACTTATCGAAGTCTCAGACGGCGATGTGGCCGGTATCAAGAGTGCCACCATCAAGTTCAGTGGTGAATACGCCTATGGCTGGCTGAGAACCGAAACCGGCGTGCATCGCCTGGTGCGTAAGTCGCCCTTCGACTCGGGTGGTCGCCGCCATACCTCATTCTGTTCTGTGTTTGTTTACCCTGAGATTGATGATTCCATCGACATCGATATCAATCCGGCCGATCTGCGTATCGACGTGTACCGCGCTTCGGGTGCCGGTGGTCAGCACGTTAACAGAACTGAATCTGCGGTGCGTATTACCCACCTTCCGACCAATACCGTGGTGCAGTGCCAGAACGACCGTTCACAGCACAAGAACAAAGACACAGCAATGAAACAGTTGAAAGCCAAGCTGTTTGAGTTGGAAATGCAAAAGCAAAACGCCGAGAAGCAGGCGGCGGAAGATGCCAAGTCGGACATCGGCTGGGGCAGTCAGATCCGCTCCTACGTGCTGGATGATTCCCGCATCAAGGATCTGCGCACCGGGGTGGAAACCCGTAATACCCAGGCCGTGTTGGACGGTGATCTGGACAGATTTATTGAAGCCAGCCTGAAGTCCGGGCTGTAACAGAGAAGAAGCGGAAAATGACTGAACAAGTATTGGATGAGAACAAGCTGATCGCGGAACGTCGCGCCAAGCTGGAACATGTACGCCAGGGCTGCCCGGCCAATGGTCACCCTAACACTTTCCGTCGCAGCCACAAGGCTGCCGAGCTGCAGGCGCAGTTCGCCGATAAGAGCAAAGAAGAGCTCGAGTCTCTGGGCTTCAAGACCGCCATTGCCGGTCGGATCATGGCCAAGCGCGGCCCCTTCCTGGTTCTGCAGGACGTATCCGGCCGCATTCAGGCCTATGCCGGCAAAGAAGTACAGGCTGATCTGAAAGAACGCTATCAGGGCCTGGATATCGGCGACATAGTTGGCGTTAAAGGCACTCTGCACCTGTCCGGTAAGGGCGACCTGTACGTTAATATGGAAGAGTATCAGCTGCTGACCAAGGCGCTGCGCCCGCTGCCTGAGAAGTTCCACGGTTTGACCGATCAGGAAACCCGTTACCGTCAACGTTATGTTGACCTGATCGTCAACCAGGATTCCCGTGATGCCTTCGTCATGCGCTCCAAAGTGGTTTCAGCCATACGTAACTTTATGGTGAAAAAAGAGTTTATGGAAGTGGAAACCCCTATGATGCATGTCATCCCGGGTGGTGCCTCCGCGCGTCCATTTATTACTCACCACAATGCGCTGGATATCGACATGTATCTGCGTATTGCGCCTGAGCTGTACCTCAAGCGTCTGGTTGTCGGTGGTTTTGAGCGAGTGTTCGAAATCAACCGTAACTTCCGTAACGAAGGTCTGTCGCCACGCCATAACCCAGAATTCACCATGATGGAATTCTATATGGCCTACGCAGATTACCGCGATCTGATGGATCTCACCGAAGAGATGCTGTCTTCCATCGCTCAGGATCTGCTGGGTGACACCAAGCTGCCTTACGGCGAGCACAGCATAGACTTCGGCGGCCCTTATGCCCGCATGAGCATGCTGGAAGCGATTCAGCACTACAACCCAGACAACGCCACAATTCAGGCCATGACCTATGAAGAGGTCAAGGATCTTGAGTTTATGCGTAAGTTGGCTAAAGACGTAGGGCTGGAAATCGAATCTTTCTGGACCTGTGGTCAACTGCTGGAAGAGATCTTCGGTGAAACCGCCGAGCCTAAACTGATGCAGCCTACCTTCATCACCGGCTACCCAGCGGACATCTCGCCACTGGCCCGTCGCAACGATGACAACGACTTCATCACCGACCGCTTCGAGTTCTTTATCGGTGGTCGTGAAGTGGCCAACGGCTTCAGCGAGCTCAATGACGCCGAAGATCAGGACAACCGCTTCAAGGCTCAGGTTGAAGCCAAGGATGCCGGTGACGATGAAGCCATGTTCTATGATGCCGACTATATTACGGCGCTGGAACATGGTTTGCCACCAACAGCCGGTCAGGGCATAGGTATCGACCGTCTGGTGATGTTGTTTACCAACACTCACACCATTCGTGACGTGATCCTGTTCCCGGCCATGCGCCCACAGGCTTAAGTTCAGTCGCTCGAATTAGTCGAGTCTATGTAATGAAGAAGCCGGCCAAGTGCCGGCTTTTTGTTTCCTGTTTTTAGGGCGATTCAGTGCACTCTGGCCCCTTGGCCAGCACAATCCGGTTGCGGCCCTGTGCTTTGGCTTGGTAGAGGGCTGCATCGGCCCTGGAAACCACGGCATCTATATCGGTATCACTGCACTGAAACTCGCTCAGGCCACCGCTGATGCTGGCGCATTCTTCGGCAATACCCAAGGCTCTGAGGCGCCGGGCACACTCGCTTCGCAAACGTTCTGCAATCGGTTGCGCCTGCTTGGCAGCAGTGTGGGGCATAAGGATGACAAATTCATCGCCGCCGTAACGGGAAGCGCTATCCTGAGCCCTGAGACCGGCCAGGCAGACCTCTCCCAGGGTGACTATCGCCTTGTCGCCCATCAGATGGCCAGAGCTGTCGTTGAGTTTCTTGAGGTTATCGAGATCGAAGATCAATATGCTGGTTGGGGTTCGGTAACGTTGAAATAGGGTTAGGTTTTCTGTTAACAGTTTGAGCAACTTTCGGCGGTTGTATAGTTGAGTGAGCGGATCGCGCTCGCACCTTTCCCTGAGCTCCAGCTCCAAATAATGACGGCGGGTAATGTTGCTGGCGACCCAAATTACGGCATCTTCACCATCGACTTGAAAGTCCAATGCTTGGATCCGACCTTCAAACCAGATGGATTCAGTGGGGCCTTGCTCTGTGAGCCCCATAACATCGTTGCCGCTCAGGCTGTATTCCACCACCCTGAGGCGGCGGCTCAGCAAGGCTTGCGCTATTTGGCTCAGAAACCACTCGCACTTGGGGGGTTGGATGACCTGGGAGATGTATTGCCCTATCAAGGCCGTGCCGTCGTGATAGTAGCGACTGTCGGCACCTCCCAGTACCGCGGCATAGCGGCCACTGCGGGTCAGAATAAATACCGGATCCGGTAAAGCGGCGAAGATAGATAAGGTCTGGGACAGAGAAAACATCTTGTCTCCTCCTGGTTTTTTGATTTTATCTTAGTCCAATATATTGAATTTACGGGGCAAAATCGATTTTTTCTGCAGAAACTATACTGAAGATCTCGGTGTTGTTGTATCCGAGTTCAACCTGGAGGCTGGTTTGATGAAAACTTCAGCTTTAATGTTAACCTTGACTCTTTCTTCCTTCGCCGGTGTTGCCCATGCTGCACTTACGGAAGCGCAACAGATGATGTTGGATGACGCCCTGAGCGCTGCGCCGCCCACCATACGCGCCAGTGTTACTGTTGTCGATTGGGATAAAAACGTGTTGCAACAGGGAGATGGCAGCTACACTTGCTTTCCTACTCCGCCGCAGCTCAAGGGAACGGCTCCTATGTGTATGGACGGCCCTTGGATGGAATGGGCTAATGCCTGGATGGAGAAAAAACCTTTTCAGGCCAATGCAATAGGTATTTCCTACATGTTGGCCGGTGATGGAGGGGCCAGCAATATTGACCCGTATGCGGAAATGGAAACCGCGGATAATCAATGGATAGTCGAAGGACCACACCTGATGATTCTGGTGCCGGATCCCGCCATGCTTGACAGTTTGCCGACAGACCCGGCGCAAGGTGGTCCCTATGTGATGTGGAAGGGCACCCCTTATGCCCACATAATGATCCCGGTCGGAGCCAGAAAATAAAAGTTGATAGTACCAAATGCCGTTCACTTTAATTAAACGGCATTTTTTATGTTTATGGGATCAGAAACTTGCTTGTCAGAGTTCCAGGCCCAGTTGTTTGCTGTGATTTCTTGCATCTTGGGGCTGTTGCAACACAGCTAGAGGTTGGCCGTGTTTGGCTTGCCAACGGTCACTGAGCAGACGCTGTAGACTTATGGCCAGCTCAGGTGCCCGGGCATTATCCGGGGTGTGGATGAACAGATAGGGTTGGCGCCCCTCCTCCAGCCATTGGCATAGCTTGTCCAGCCAAGGCTTGAAGAAACCTTGATTGACCTCGAGCTCCGGGTGGCCGATAAAGCGAACTGTGGGATAGCGACCGGTGGCTATGGCATGTACCGGCACTCTGGGTTTCTTTTCATGGGCGTCGATGACGGCGGCACTGTTTGGCGGCGCGGCAAATACCGGCCGGGTGTCCATTATGATGCGGTTGACCGAGCGCTGCAGCAGCAAGCGATTGAGTCGACGCTCGGTTTCTCCCTTGGCAAAGAAGGCCGGGTGGCGTACCTCGACCCCGAGAGGCAACTCGGATGGCAGTTTGCCAAGAAAGGTGTTCAGCGTCCCCAAGGCGTCAGGGCCAAAATAGCCGGGCAACTGAATCTTCCACAGGCCTGTCTTGGCAAACAGTGGCGACATCACCTGCAGGAACTGCTTGAGTTCATCGTCACAGTGCCTCAGTTGCAACTTGTGAGTGATCTCCTGCGGCAGTTTAAAGGTAAAGCGAAAGTCCTCACCCACGGCATCGCGCCAGTTACTGACATTGTTTGCCGATGGGGTGGCATAAAAGCTGGTGTTGCCCTCTACCGTATTGAAAACCTCGGCGTAGCGCGCCAGACGCTCGGCCTGAGGTGTCCCCCTTCCATAAAGGCTTCGCTGCCACTGGTTATGGGACCACATGGCCAGTCCCAATCTCAGCTCTGGTATCTGTTGCTGACCGCTCACCACGGGCTCCGTCAAATGGGTCTCCGGTGCTATTGTGTCTGCGGTCCCTGGCAGGGTCAAGAGTACCGCTGGCACTATGACTGCCACAAAATGCACAGAATTTCAGCAGAGTTTGAGTTAATAATATATTGAGTTTGCAGTGCTTATTTATGCTTACATATAATGAATCGGTGCATTGTAACCTCAGTGCTCACTGACATAAGGACAGGATGTCATTAAATTGGTTCTACACCGACCCGCATTAGCCTATTCCATTCAAATTAAGGATGATTTATGCCTGATACCCAGAGTGCCTCAGCGCAGGATGAGCCGTCGTTCCTGACTGTGACCCTTGCTGACTTACCCGCCGATATTCAATTGAGATTGCCGACAGATAATGCGCCGAGCGCAATAGCCAGGTTGGCCTTGGGGGTATTACTGCTGAGTGCCTCGATTCTCTGGTGGCTGCTGGATGACGCCAGTGCGCTGCAAATAGGCAATCCCATGATGGCCAATCTGCTGGCGCTGGTTGGAATCTTGCTGGGCAGTGCCAGTTTTATCAGTGGCAGAAGCGCAATGCAGCAAAGGCAGCAGTGGCGCCAACAGGCCCTGGAGCAGCAGTTGGATCAGCGAGTCGTTATCAGTGAGCAAGAGATCCCCGAAGGGTTTGACCTGGTTTTTTCCCAGCTGTCAGCCAGTTGCTTTAGAGTGTCGCTGGAACCAATCAACTGAATGTTGAACCAAGAAAAAACGCAGCCTGAGCGCTGCGTTTTGTGTTTAAAGGTTGGCCCTGGGCGCTGTGCTGGAGCTTCTCCAGTTTATTGCCCCTTGGTTAGCCTATCTTGGTCAGTATCCCGGCCATTTGCAGCAGTTGGCTGAGAATAATCACCACCCCGCACAGCGCTGCCAGCATGAGTGCGGGTTTACCACCAGCGACCCGGTAGCTGCCTGCCGGCATAGGATGGAGCCGCTGTTTCCAGACCATGGCAACGGGCAGGAACACCGCCAATATCACCAAAGCTATCGCCGCATAACCCAGGGCGGCCATAAAGCCCTGAGGGTAGAAGAGGGCAAACCCCAGTGGTGGCAAAAAGGTGATGGCTGCAGTTTGCAGCCTATGGCCGGCACTGTCGTTGCGGCGCAAAATATCACCCATAAAATCAAATAGCCCCAGGCTGACGCCCAAAAAAGAGGTGGCCAGTGCCAGGTCGGCAAATATGGATACTGTCTGGCCTATCATGGGGTTATGCAGCAGTTGCCCCAGGCTATTGATGAATTTGGGCAGTTCTTTGGAAGCCATCAATTCGCTTTGGCTCAAAGCCCCCTGACTGGCCAATTGCCAAAGTAGGTAAACCAGCAGCGGCATAGCTGAGCCGACAATCATGATTTTCTTCAGTGCCTTGAGATCCAGTCCCACATAGCGCACCACAGAGGGGATAGAGCCGTGAAACCCGAAAGAGGTGAAGATTACCGGCAGGGCTGAGATGACCAGGCCTTGCTGCAACGGCAGCTCCAGCAAGTACCCCCCTTGGGCGTGGGGCAACAGCAGCGCCAACATGATGACCAGGGCGACGATTTTGAGGGTGAATAGCACCCGGTTGATCATATCGACTGAATGGGTTCCTATGGCGACCACCAGGGCGATCAGCAGGGCAAAACCTATGGCGCCTACCTGTGGCGGCAGCGTCAGGTCGGCATAACGAACCAGCTTATCGTTGAGCTGGGCACCACCACCGGCGATGTAGGCGGCGCACAGGGCATACAATAGAAACATCATTGCCAGGCTGGCCAGTAACTGCCCCTTACGGCCGAGCAGCTTGTGTGCCAAGGTGTGCAAAGTGGCATGAGCGGGGGCATGTTGATGCACTTCCAGCATCAACAGTGCTGTGTAACTCATCAATCCCCAAAGCAATAGCATTAGTATCGAGGCGACCCCGAAACCCAGGCCGGCAGAGGCCAGCGGCAGCGCCAGCATCCCGGCACCAATTGTGGTGCCTGCTATGATCAGCATGCTACCAAAGGTTTTGTTGTTATTCATTTTATTACATTCTCAACAAGCATTTTCGTAATAGGGACCCAGGCTTTGGATTTGTGGGTACCCAAGAGAACCGGAAAGCCGGTAACGAAACCTGACAGCAAAGCCACAGTGGCTCACAGGAGAGGGAGGTTCAGGTCATTATCCCCGCCCAAGCCACTGTGGCTTGGGATAGAGATAAAGCTTGTGTATTGGCCGCATTGCGAATCTCGGGTTGTGTTTATAAACCCAGGCCAAGCGGGCCCGGAAAAGTGTGATTCACCTTAGCGGCGCGAAAAGAGGGTGTCAATGAGTTTGTACTGCTGTAACGGTACGCTGTGACTTGGTTGGCGAAAATTCACTCGGCTGCAGCACTTGAAGCATAAGGGTTTCACTTCAGCGCCAGTTGTTGTCTGACCAGCTCGACCATTGCTTGGGCGGCAAAAGAGAGTGGTTGCCCCCGGCGCCAGAATAGCGATAGCTCCCAGAGCAGATCGGATGCGGCCAGAGGTATGCTGATCACCCCGGCCACCGCATGGCGCTCGGCAATAAAGCTTGGCAGTATCATGGCTCCTGTGCCTGCTGCCACCAGGGCGATACCAAAGTCGGGATGACTGACCCGAGTCACATCTTTGGGGCTGAAGCCGGCTCTCTGGCAGGCATTGATTACCAGCTCATGCAGGGCGTATTCGGGTTCGAACAGTATCTGTGGGATCTCCGCCAACGCCTTGAGGGTCAGCTCTTGACTACCTGCCAGAGGATGTTGTCTTGGCAATACCACCACCATGGGATCGCGGCGGATCCTGATACCATCAAACTCATCCTCAAAGGAGATGATCCCGGTTGCCAGCTCGATTTCCCCTTTCTTGAGGGCCGCGGTTTGCTCTACGCCGCCGCGTACCAATAGATGCATCTGCACCTTGGGATAGCGATTACGAAAGCGGGCGATGACAGGAGCAAAGAGTTCGGCACTGCCGAGAGGGGCCAGCCCCAGATGCAGTTCACCCGAGTTGAGACTGCGCTGCGCCGCCAACTCTCTGAGCATGTTGCGGCGTACATTCAATAGTTCCTGGCCGTGACGGTAGACGACCTCTCCGGCTGCTGTAGGACGTAACTGGCTGCCACGCTTGCCTCTTTCCAAGAGTACAAGATCCAGTTCCTGCTCCAACTGGCGAATGGACTTGGACAGCGCAGGTTGGGTCAGGTGGATCTTTTCCGCTGCCTTGGCAAATCCGCCGGCATCCACTATTTCGATAAAGTAGCGAACAACTTTCAGATCCAATTGAATAACCTTATGGAATGCAAACTATGCTTAATATTCATTTTTTTTATTTATATTGCAAGCCTAGAATAAACACCAGTTAAGTTATTCGGTAAAGATATGCACTCCCTCTGCAAACGCCTTGCTTCCCCTCAAAAAGTGGCGAAAGTCATTTGGCTCCAAGGCAAATACATCAGCGCGACCTTGCTGCAAATTGCAGCTATCTGTTTGCTGGCATGGGCTACTCATGCCTTGGCCGCCACATTGCACTCACCCATTCCCGGCAGTGTGCTTGGGATGCTGGTAGTGTTGTTGGCGCTGGGGCTCAAGCTTATCCCGGAAAAGGCGTTGCAACTGGGGGCTGCCTGGTTGATTGGCGATCTCTTGCTGTTTTTTATCCCGCCGGTGATTTCAGTACTCAAGTATGAAACCTTACTCGAGGAGTATGGTTTCAATATTATGCTGACCCTGGTGCTCGGCAGCGCTTCAGTATTGCTGGGAACCGGCTTTGTGGTGGACAGGGTATTTCGTTTCGAGCGGCGCCTTAATTTGAAACGCCAGTTGGCCAAACATGGAGTGCAAGGGTAACCCTATGTCTCACAGCTTACTTGCTCTCTTGAGTCTGCTGATCACCCTTATCTGTTATTACGGCGCCAAGGCTTTATACCGCAGGCATCGTAGCTGGTGGTTGGCTCCGATATTTTTGGCGCCTTTGGCCGTGCTGGCTGTGGTGTTGCTGTTGGCGATCCCTCTGCCGACCTATTTTGAGTACACCCATTGGCTGATGGCATTACTGGCTCCGGCGACCATAGCTTTCGCTGTACCTATTTACCGCGAGCGCAAGTTAATCCGCCGTTATCCGATCACCATTAGCCTTGGGGTTATGGCCGGACTCATGTTGGGCCTGGTGTCATCCTGGCTGTTGGTCAAGTTGGTGCCTCTGCCGAGCGAACTGAGCCACAGCGTACTGGTACGCTCTGTGTCGACGCCCTTTGCCATGGAGGCCACTGGTGCCTTCGGTGGCGTGCCGGAGTTAACCGCCATGTTGGTGTTGCTCACCGGCGTGATAGGTATGCTGGTGTGTGAGCCGTTGTTCAAGTTGGCGAGGATAAAAACATCTCTTGGGAAAGGGGTGGCACTCGGTGCTTCTGCCCATGGGGCCGGCGCCGCCAAAGCCAGTGAGTTTGGTCAGCAGGAAGGCGTGATTGCCAGCTTGACGATGATCTTTACCGGCATTGCCATGGTGCTCGGCGCGCCCTTATTTGCGTTGATTTTTGTTTGATTTAATCGATTTGGATTCAAGTAGATGACCTGACCACAAGGGTTACTGCCGTTTTTGAGTCTATCCATCACCCGATGGCCTTTTCTTGTGGTGACCGCCTGCATCGTCAGGCGTTTTTCCTGAGCCTCTCAGGTAATATGTTGCTTGATTTGCCGGTGCGCCCCACCGGCTTTTTTTTGCCCATTTTTTGTCCGTGGGACTATCTTCTCCAATCGCGCTCTGCGGGTTTTCTCCTGCTTGCTTTGGTGCTTCTGCTGCCAACTTTCTCTATGGTTTGCCCCTATGATTTTTTCTGTGGCGGTTTTTCTAGCTTGGGGTTGAGTGAGGCGGAAAGTCACTTTGATGACGAAATTAACAAGCAGGATCTGCAGTAAAATGGCAAGCGGCCTAACAAGCTCACTGCTTTGAATTGAAATTCTGGCTGTTAATGCTGTTATTTTTGTATTTTTAGATATATTCACTGATAAATATTTTGTATTTGTTGTGGATTTGTTGTTGTGCTGTGCGTTTGTAAACGGGGTAATCCATAGGGTAAATTTTTGACAAAATTTAAAATGGTTTTAAATCAAGTTTTTATCGTTGGTTTTTGAGGTTCTTAACATGTTGCGGAGGCACTTTTTGAGCATTTTATCATTGAACTTTTGAGTAGCATGTTTCACTATCCCTTCCCAGAGCGAACAGGGATGATAGTTGTGCATCAGGAACGATGCCGAATTGGAACGTACAATGGCAATACTCAAATCTCTTTCCGGACGGATCTTTATGGGTCTGTTCAGCGGCCTGTTATTGGGCTCTGTGGTGCAATATGGGCTGGGGCATATCGGTTTCTTTTCCGGCACCCTGGTTGAGGTAGCCACCGCGGCGGGCACCATGTTTGTCAATATGATCATGATGCTGGTGATGCCGCTGGTATTTGTCAGCATAGTCTGCGGTGTCTGCGAATTGCAGGACCTCAAGAGCTTCGGTCGCTTGGGCGGCAAGACCTTCAGCTTCTATATCATTAATACCCTGCTCGCTATCCTGGCGGCGGTGTGTGTCTCGTTATTGCTGCAGCCCGGTGTCGGAGTGGATATGAGTGGTGGCACGGATGTGGCCATTACCGCGACCGAGTTGCCCAATTTGATCAGCCTGATTGTCGGCATAGTGCCCAGTAACCCTGTCGATGCCTTTATGTCGGGCAACATGTTGCAGGTGATCTTTATGGCGCTGCTGTTGGGTGGTGTCATCAAGTCGCTGGATGACGCCGGCAGCGCAGCGGTTAGAGGTTTTCAAGTCGCCAATGGGATCATGATGAAGCTCATCATGACTGTAATGCAGCTGGCGCCATTTGGAGTGTTTGCGCTGATGTTCAAACTGGGAGCCACTCTGGAAGCCAAAGTTTTTCTCAGTGTACTGGGTTATATGGCCATCATCCTAACCATGCTGCTGCTGTGGATTTTCATTGTTTATCCTCTGGCTGTGGCTGTGTTTACCCCGGTCAGTGCCAAGAGCTTTCGTGCCAAGACCCAAGAGCAGATCCTGTTTTCTCTGTCGACTGCCAGCTCCAATGCCACCATCCCGGTGACTATGCGAACCTTGACCGAAAAGCTTGGGGTCAATAAGGCGGTCGCCGGGTTCGGTGTGCCTTTGGGAGCCACCATGAATATGGGCGGCGTGTCGATTTATATCACTATCGCCATCTTCTTTGTTGCCAACGCCTTTGGTCAGCCAATCTCCAGCGAACAGCTGCCTACTCTGATATTCAGTATCTTTCTGCTGTCTGTGGGCGCCGGCGGGGTTCCAGGTGGCGGTATGGTGATGATAGGCGTGTTAATCCATCAACTGGGCTTACCCGTGGAAGCTTTTGCGATAGTGGCAGCGCTGGACAGAATCATAGATATGGTGTTGACTTCCTGCAATGTGGTGGGCGACGCTGCGGTGTTGACCATAGTGGACCAAACCGAGAAGGGACATCAGACAGAGGCGGTTAACGCCTAATAAAAAATCCGGCTATTTGCCGGATTTTTTTATGTTGCTGGCGTTGTCGCTCGGGACTTAGCCCTTGTAACGCTCGGCGCTTGACAGGATTTCGGCGCGGGCGGCTTCGGCATCTTCCCAGCCATCAACTTTAACCCACTTGCCGGATTCCAGATCCTTGTAGTGTTCGAAGAACTGTTTGATCTGGGCTTTCAGCAGCTCAGGCAGATCGTTCACATCCTGGATATGACCGTATTCCTTGGAGATCTTCTCGTGTGGTACGGCAACAATCTTGGCATCTTCACCTGACTCGTCGGTCATTTTCAGTACGCCAACTGGACGGCAACGGATAACGCTGCCTGGCTGCAGTGGATACTGGGTAGGAACCAGTACGTCTACCGGATCACCATCCAGGCTCAGAGTTTGGTTCACATAGCCGTAGTTGCAAGGATAGAACATAGGCGCAGTCATCATGCGATCCACAAACAAGGCACCTGTGTCCTTGTCCACTTCATACTTGATAGGGTCGTGGTTTTGTGGGATTTCGATGATCACGTAGATGTCATCTGGCAGGGATTTGCCCGCAGGCACTGCATTTAAGCTCATGGAAGTATCCTTAGACTGTGTATAAATCTATTTCAGGTCCAGCCTGAAGTTCAGTGTGGCGCGTATTATAGCGCGATTTGACGGCTTGCCAATGAAAGGCCGCGGTCTTAAGACTAATTGCCAACAGTTCATCTAAGGCTATCTGTCTCAGGCCCTGGCCCATACCGCCAATTCAAGGCTGCCGACCCCGGCAGCCCCAAGCGGCGTTTAGAGTTCAGGCTCGCCGCTGTAATCCTGTTGATGGTACTCGAGGCAGGCATCGACTTCATTGGCCGAGCCCAGAATGACGGCTACCCGCTGGTGAATTTGCTCCGGTTGAATGTCGAGAATGCGCTGATAACCTGTGCTGGCCTTGCCGCCGGCCTGTTCAACCAGCAGTGCCATTGGGTTGGCTTCGTACATCAGTCTCAGCTTGTAGGGCTTATCCGGGTTCTTGTTGTCAGTTGGGTAGGTAAAGATGCCGCCGCGGCTCAATACTCTGTGCACATCGCCCACCATGGCGGCAATCCAGCGCATGTTGAACGACTTCTCTCTCGGGCCGATTTTGCCGAGCAGCAGATCGGCAATATAGGTCTGCATCGGCGCTTCCCAGAATCTCTGGTTGGACATATTGATGGCAAATTCGGCGGTGTCTTTGGGAATACTCACCGCTTCATTGGTTAACAGATACTCGCCGGTTTCCGGATTCAGGGTAAAGAGTTGCACCCCTTGGCCTGTGGTCAGGGCCAACATGGTCGATGGGCCGTAGAGCACATAGGTCGCCGCCAGTTGCTCGCTGCCTTTTTGCAGGAAACTCTGCTCGCTGATCTCCCCCTCGGGTGCCGGCAGCACAGAAAAAATGGTGCCCACCAGCGAGTTGATGTCTATGTTGGAAGAGCCGTCCAGTGGGTCGAAACACACCAGAAACTCACCGCTGTCACCGACTTCAACAATATGATCTTCCTCTTCCGATGCCAGGGCGCGCACTGTGTTTTCGGCCTTGAGGGCATCTTTGAGCATCTCGTTGGTGATCACATCCAGTTTCTTTTGGGTTTCACCCTGAACGTTTTCCTGGGTGGTGGCACCCAGCACACCGGCCAGTGCGCCGTGTCTTACCGCCTGACTGATGGCGACTGAGCTTTGGGCCAGAGTGAGAAGCAATTGGGACAAGGCTGGGGTGACAGCCTGCTGTTTGAGGGTTTGGGCCAGAGTCTGCATCTTGTTTCCTTAAAAGAGGTCTGAGCTTTTTCTGGGACAGGATCATAACCGAGAACCGGCGATATTTCAGCGGCCAATTGCACGGGTTTGCCGATCCCTTGTCAATTGGGGCAGAATGAGGGCTGTTTTTTGGGCTGTGGCCGGATGCCGTGGCTCTTGTCTCTTATAATTCCGGAAATAATAATGAAAAAAACTTGGATGGCTTCGGCGCTTATGGCGATACCTCTGACACTGGCCAGCGGCCACTCCTTCGCTCTGGAAGGTGGCAAAACGCCCTTAACGGTTGAGCGCCTCTATTCTTCACCGGCACTGGCCGGTGCCAGCCCCCGAGGGCTCAAACTCTCTCCCGACGGCAAGCGGGTCACTTACCTGGCGGGCCGTAAAGACAACCAATACTTCTACGACCTTTGGCAGATGGATGTCGCCACAGGTCAGGTCAGTCTGCTGCTGGACGCCTCTAGGCTCGAAGCCGGTGAACTTTCCGATGAAGAGAAGGCCCGCCGCGAGCGGCAGCGAGTGTATGGCCAGGGGATCATGGAATACTTCTGGGCCGACGACAGTCAGGCGTTGCTGATCCCGGCGGCCGGTAAACTCTACTACTTCAGCCTGGTCGATGCCAAGGTGACTCTGCTGCCCACAGGGAATGCCTTTGCCACAGATGCCAAGCTGTCGCCCAAGGGCAATTTTGTCTCCTTTGTGGCCGAGCAAAATCTCTATGTACTCCAGCTGAAAGACCATAAGCTCACGGCGCTGACCCAGGATGGCGGCGGGGCCATCAAGAACGCCATGGCCGAGTTTGTGGCTCAGGAAGAGATGGACCGTATGACAGGTTACTGGTGGGCGCCGGATGAATCGGCCATCGCCTATACCCGCATCGATGAGTCGGGCGTGGAGCTGGTGACCCGCAATGAGATCTATGCCGATGGCATTAAGCTGACCGAGCAACGTTATCCCTATGCCGGTAAGCCCAATGTTGAGATTGCCCTGGGGGTAGTGTCGCTGGCGTCCGGGAAGACTCAATGGGTGGATCTCGGCAGTGAGAAAGATATCTATCTGCCGCGGGTGAAATGGCTGCCGGACAGCAAGCATTTGTCGTTTCAATGGCAGAATCGCAGTCAGCAGCAGTTGGATCTGCGCCAGGTAGACAGCCGCGAGGGCAAAGGCGCCGTGACTCTGGTTTCCGAGCGTAGCGATGCCTGGGTTAACCTCAACCACGACCTCTATTTTCTCAAGCAGCAGCCGGGCTTTATTTGGGCATCCGAGCGTGATGGCTTCAACCATATCTATCTGTTTGATGACAAGGGCAAGGTCAAACGGCAACTGACTCAGGGGAAATGGGCGGTCGACGAGATAGAACACCTAGATGAAAAGCAGGGTTGGGTCTATTTCAGTGGCCGTAAAGACAGTGTGGTCGAGCGCCATCTGTATCGGGTCAGCCTCAATGGCGGTGAGATAGAGCGCATCAGCCGGCGTGGCGGCATGCACAATGCCGTGTTTGCCGACAAGGAATCTGTCTACCTCGACTATTTCAACAGTCTGTCGCAGCCTCCCCAGGTGAGTCTGCACAACCAAAGCGGTGAGCATCTGGCCTGGGTGGAAGAGAACGCGGTCAAGGCCGGACACCCTCTGTATGACTATGCCGGGCTGTGGCAGTTGCCCGAGTTTGGCACCCTCAAGGCCAAAGATGGCAAGGCGCTGCAATACCGCCTGTTCAAGCCGGTGAATTTCGACAGCAAGGCCAAATACCCCGTGGTGGTAAGGGTTTACGGTGGGCCTCACGCCCAGTTGGTGGTCAATAGCTGGAGTGAGCAGGATTACTACACCCAATATCTGTTGCAGCAGGGCTTTGCCGTATTTCAGTTGGATAACCGGGGGTCGGCGCACAGAGGCAGGGCCTTCGAGCAGGTGATCTACCGCCATCTTGGTGATGCCGAAGTGGCAGATCAGAAGACAGGTGTCGATTTCCTGCGCACCCTGCCCTGGGTCAAGGCCGACAGCATCGCCATCTATGGCCACAGCTATGGCGGCTATATGGCGCTGATGAGCCTGTTCAAGGCGCCCGACTACTTCAAGGCGGCCATCAGTGGCGCTCCTGTAACCGACTGGGCCCTGTACGATACCCACTATACCGAGCGCTACCTCGGCCATCCTGACGACAATGCCCGGGGCTACGAGGCCAGCAGTGTCTTCCCCTATGTGAGCAAGTATCGTTCAGGCTTGCTGATGTATCACGGCATGGCCGATGACAATGTATTGTTCGAGAATAGCACCCGGGTATATAAGGCACTGCAGGATGAAGGCAAGTTGTTCCGCATGATAGATTACCCCGGCTCCAAACACTCGATGCGGGGCGATAAGGTGCGCACTCATCTGTACCGCTCGCTGACCGACTTCCTTGAGACAGAGTTGAAAGGCAACTGAGCCGGTAAGCTGAAATTATCTGGAAGCATAAA
The DNA here is from genome assembly GCF_007636515.1 of Shewanella sp. MSW. Taxonomy (NCBI): domain Bacteria; kingdom Pseudomonadati; phylum Pseudomonadota; class Gammaproteobacteria; order Alteromonadales; family Shewanellaceae; genus Shewanella; species Shewanella sp. MSW. The sequence continues at coordinate 30,762 of NZ_LVDR01000003.1, read as the reverse complement.
ATGCCGCGCCTCATATGGCGCGGCTTTTTATGCTTCGCCCTCCTTGGGCAACAGGCGTCTGAGCAGCAAGGGGCCGAGCAGGGTGGTGATGGCTATCACCAACACCAATTCGGTAAATACCTTGGCCGGAATGATATCCAACTGCCGTCCCACTTCAGCAAAGACCAAACCGACTTCTCCTCTGGGCACCATGGCGCTGCCGACTATCAGCTTTTGCCGCCAAGTGCCGCTGACCACCAAACCGGCCGCCAGCTTGCCGATAAATGCCAGCAGTATCATCGCCAGCAAGAGCAACAGGCTGTAGGGGCTGAGGTTCAACTGGCTCAAGTCGAGGCTGATCCCCACATAGACAAAGAACACAGGCGCAAACACATCGGTCAGTGGCTGCATCGATTTTTCCAGCTTGTGGGTAAAGGGAAAGGGGTTTTGCAGATACTTCTGCCAGGGCCAGATAAACTGCCTTGATAGCGCCAAACCGGCGACAAAACCGCCGAGCAGCGCCGGGGCGCCAAAAAGGTGTGCCAGCCAGGCAAACAGGCAGATCAGTGTCAGCATGACCACGGCCTCATAGCCAGGGGTTTGGGATTGATAGCTGAGCACTCGTAGCGGGTAAATTAACATCCTACCAAGTGGCGGTGCCAGCAGTAGAAACAGCAGCAGTAAGCCGCAGAGTTTAATGATTGCCAGCGGTGCCAGTTGGCCTTCACTGGCAAAGTTAAACAGCAAACTGAGCAGTATCACCCCGGCAATATCGTCAAATACCGCCGCTCCCAGGATCAGATGACCGGCACTGGATTGTTGCTGGCCACTGTCGCTTAGTACCCTGAGAGAGATGCCTATGCTGGTGGCCGTCAGGGTACAGCCGTAGAAGAGGGCGGCAAACAGCGATAGCTCCAACCAATAGAAGGCAGCCAGGCCGGTGAGTAGCAGAGGAGCGATTATGCCGATAATGGCCACCGCCACCACCTGACGTCCGGCGCTGTAGAGGCGCTGTATCGAGGTTTCGGCGCCAATGGAAAACAGCAACAGTATCACCCCGAGCTCGGCGATATTGGCCAGCACTTGGGTTGGTTCCAGCCAGCCGAGCACTGAAGGACCAAGCAACAAGCCTGCCCCTATTTCCCCCACTACCGCAGGCCAGCCGATACGGTTGCAGCACTCTCCCAGCACGCGGGAGAACAGCAAGATCAGGAACAAGGCGATCAACAGACTATCCATCGACATTGAGTATCCCCCATAGGTGCAATTGTTGATCGGGATCAGTATGGTTTATCCTGCACCAGATTAGAGTCTAAAAAGTAGACAATTACCAGAAAGTTTGGAGAAAACAAATGGGTAAGCTTTTTATCATCGAACAACATGAAGAGGCTAACACTGATGCGATTGCCAAAGGATTGGAGGTAGCGGAATTACTTGAGATGCAACCTCAAGTATTTGCTTATTGCTACGAATATTTCTCTGGTGACGAATATTACAGTCCACGGCTTGCCGGGGCCGCCCAGCAGCGGCTGATGAAGGAGAAGCAAGCCGAGGTGTCGGCTCATCTCAAAAAGTTGGATGCAGAGGATGTGCCGCTGCATATTATCTGGAGCAAGTATCTCTACGAACATGTCAGCAGCCATGCCGGTCGCTATGGCTTTGATATGGTGGTTAAGACAGTGCACCAGAGCGAGCATTTTCTGCCGACCGATTGGCATCTTATTCGCAGCACCAAGGTGCCCTTGATGCTGCTCAGCGATAACCCGATCAAGAAGGCATCCAGTATTTTGATGGCGGTGGATCTCGATGCCAAAAGTCAGCAAAAACAGCGCCTCAATCAACTGGTGTTGCAGCATGGTCGAGAGCTGGCGAAGGCCAGTGGTGCCAAGTTGCATCTGGCACATATTATTCGGGTGCCTAAGGTGATCCGCGATCTCGAGGTGCTTAACCTGCATGAAATGGTCAAGTCGGCCTGGCGCAGACATCAAACCCTGTTGGAATTAACTGGGCTCCCCAAAGAGCAGATCCATATTATTGCCGGCGATCCTGACCTCTGTCTGTATCAGTTGTCCTGCAGGCTCAAGAGCGACTATCTGGTGATTGGTGCACGTCAGCGCCAGGGCTTGATGGGGCGGGTGATAGGCAATACCGCTGAGCAGATTTTGCGGCGCGTACGCAGCAATGTGCTGGTTATCCCAACCGATGAGGAACAGGCAAGCTAATAGCCTGCCTTCTCACAACCCCTTTTTACTGAGGGCAACCAAGGCCTCGGCAGCCGGGGTCAAGGGCAGGTTGTTGCGCCAAATCAGCCCTAGCTGCCAGGTGATTTCACTCGCCATAGGTCGATAGCTGAGCGTTTGCTCGCCGAGCTTGTCGCAGATGGGCTCCGGCAGCAGCGCCAGCCCCATTCCGGCTTGTACCATGGCGCCGAGAAAGTCCCATTGACCACTGCGAAAAGCGATATTCAACGTGACCCCGGCTTCGCGGCTCAGGCGGGTCAATAACTTTGCCAGTGAAAAGTCCTCGTTGTAGAGGATGAAAGGATACTCGGCCAGATCCCGCCATTCTATCGCCTGCTTGCTGGTCAGTGGGTGACCTACCGGCAGACAGACCTTCAGCGGATAACCCTGCAGTGGCGATGAAGACAACTGCTCTCCATGGGTGGTAGGCAGTGCGGTGAAGGCGATGTCCAGGGTGTCGGCGAGTAGTGCCTGCTCACAACCAAAGCCGCCGTATTCATGCATCTGCAACTCGACCGCCGGATAGGTGCGGCGAAACTCGGTTAACAGATCTATGGTCAGACTGCTCATCATGGGGCAGACCCCCAGGCGCAGGTGGCCGGATTTGAGGCCACTTAAGTTACTCAAGTCCTGCTCCATTCTGTGCCATTGACCTATTATCTGACAGGCGCTGGCATGAAATATTTCTCCGGCTTGCGTCAGCTCTACTTTTTGATTACTGCGGATCAAGAGTTGTTGATCCAGAGTGTCTTCCAGACGCTGGATCATCTTGCTCAGGGTTGGCTGAGTCAGGTACAACTGCTCGGCGGCTCGGGTAAAGTTACCGGTTTCCACCAGGGTCAGAAAGCAGTGTAAGGTCTTGATTGGTATGTTCATGCTTATTTGGAATTCTTGCTATGGAATTAATTCATTTTACTAATAGTCATGGCGGCGTTAATTTGATCAGCGTCCCAAGTAAAGAGGAAATATCGATGAAAGCATATCAAGGTTTGTGGGTTAGCTCCCTGTGGCAAACTGCCACTGAGACTCAGGAACACCAGGCCAAGCCAGTCAAAGCCAAGTCCCAGAGTTTCTGGAAGCTGATGTTCCACAAAAAAGCCAAAGCAGTCTAAAGTGACCCGGCCCGTGCCGGGTTTCTTTTTGTCATTTTAACTATTTTGGCATAGTTATATCCTGCATGATGCAAGGTTATTGTAATAGTGGATGCTCCTTGGGCAATTTGCCGCTGATCCACATTACCAGCCTATGTTTCATATTGGGGCCATCTTCTTTGTCCGATGGCAAAGGCCCTATCAGTTTATCCTGCACCAAGAGGCGATAGACGCACTCGACTTTTTCTTTCTCCGGCACCTTATCCCCAAGAGGGGCAAAGCCACGCTTGAGCGAGTATCCCAAACCTATCTCCAACGCCAGTTTCAACAGAGCCGCTTCATTCTTGTGTTTCTTCATCTGTATCGCTCCCAGCTTATCGCCCCCTGCTTGGGCTCGTTTCTAAACTAGCGCAAAGTGGCTGAGATTACACTTAAAAATACTGCGACAACCTAAGGTGCCCTTGTACCTTATTTGAGCATAACTTAAGCTGGTTGGCGGAACGACAACTCAACTTAGGGAGAGTAGTGATGTCCAAAGTCAAATATCAGGCCAAGGCACAACGCACCTTGACTGTCAAAAACACCTCATTCCAATACTACAGCCTTAATGAAGGGCCCCTGGCGGAAATTGCCGAGGTGGCCGCATTACCCAAGAGTTGCAAGGTGCTGTTGGAAAACATTCTGCGGCATCTGGATACCGACCATTGTGATATCGACGATCTGCAGGCGCTGGCCAAGGGCCGTGGCCGCGGCAGCCAGCAGGAGATCGCTTACCATCCGGCGCGGGTATTAATGCAGGACTTTACCGGCGTCCCGGCGATAGTAGACCTGGCCGCCATGCGGGCGGCGCTGGTGGCCAAAGGGCGCGATCCGCAAAAGATCAATCCTCTGTCCAAGGTGGATCTGGTGATTGACCACTCGGTCAGCATCGACAAGTTTGCCAATCCGGATGCCTATCGGGACAATGTGGCGATTGAGATGCAGCGCAACTTCGAGCGTTATCAATTTCTCAAGTGGGGCCAGGGCGCCTTCGATAACTTCTCCGTGGTGCCACCGGGCACCGGCATTTGCCATCAGGTAAACCTCGAGTATCTGGCCAAAGGTGTCTGGCAAGGACTTGACGAAGAAGGAGCCACTTGGGTCTATCCAGATACACTGGTGGGTACAGACAGCCATACCACTATGATCAACGCCTTGGGGGTACTTGGCTGGGGTGTCGGTGGTATCGAAGCCGAAGCGGCCATGTTGGGGCAACCCATCTCAATGCAGATCCCGGATGTGGTGGGGTTCGAGCTCAAGGGGCAGCTCAGTGAAGGCATTACAGCCACCGACCTGGTGCTCAGAGTCGTGGAGATGCTGCGCCGCCAGGGGGTAGTGGGTAAATTTGTCGAATTCTATGGTGATGGCTTGGATCAGCTGCCGCTGGCCGACCGAGCCACCATCGCCAATATGGCACCTGAATATGGTGCAACCTGTGGCTTCTTCCCGGTGGATGCGCAGACATTGGAGTATCTGCGCCTCAGTGGCCGAGATGAACAGACGCTTGCCTTGGTGGAGGCTTACACCAAGGCGCAAGGGCTGTGGCGAGAGACTGGCGATAGCGCCCCCGAGTTTGCCGATACCCTGAGTCTGGATCTTGCCAGTGTTGAACCCAGCCTGGCCGGGCCCAAGAGGCCCCAGGACAGAGTCGCCGTCAGTCAGCTCAAGCAGGCGGCCGAAGATGCCATTCGTCTCTCGGGGCGCAGCGAGCTTGAGCAGGCGTTTGTACTCGAAGGCAGCGAGCTTGCCATGCACCATGGCGATCTGGTGATTGCCGCCATTACCAGTTGTACCAATACTTCCAACCCGGCGGTGATGCTGGCTGCCGGGTTGCTGGCACAAAAGGCGGTGGAGCTGGGGTTGGAGCGCAAGCCCTGGGTCAAGACTTCGTTGGCCCCAGGTTCCAAGGTGGTGACCCAGTATCTGCAACAGGCCGGATTGCAAACGGCGCTCGATAGCCTGGGCTTTAACCTGGTGGGTTATGGCTGCACTACTTGTATAGGTAACTCGGGCCCCTTGCCGGAGGCGGTCACCAAGGCGGTCAGCGAACAGAAGATCCATGTGGGTTCAGTGCTTTCCGGTAACCGTAACTTCGAAGGGCGGATCCACCCCTTGGTGGAGTCCAACTGGCTTTGCTCGCCTCCTCTGGTGGTCGCCTATGCGTTGGCGGGAACCAGCCGTATCGATCTCAGTCGCGATCCCATAGGCAAAGGCCGCGATGGTAAAGCGGTTTTCCTTAAAGACATTTGGCCCAGCAATGCCGAGATAGCCTCCTTAATGGGCAAGGTGAGTCGCAGCATGTTCCAGCAGCAGTACGCCGATGTGTTTCATGGCGATGATGCCTGGCGCGCCATCGACTCGGGCTCGGGCAAAACCTATGCCTTCGATCCCGCCTCCACTTATATTCAGTTACCGCCCTTCTTCGAAGCCGAATACGGCGGTAATACGGATGACATTAAGGGGGCCGCGATTCTGGCGCTACTGGGGGACTCTGTCACCACAGACCATATCTCCCCGGCCGGGGTGATCCCCAAAAACAGTCCGGCAGCCGATTACCTGCGCGGTCATGGTGTAGCCGACAAGGACTTCAACTCCTACGGTTCACGCCGCGGGAATCACGAGGTGATGATGCGCGGTACCTTCGGTAATATCCGTATCCGCAATGAGATGGTGCCCGGCCATGAAGGTGGTGTTACCCGAATGCAGGGCGAATCCGAGGTGCGCTTTATCTATGACGCTGCCATGGCCTATCGCGCCAGAAAGCAGGCAAGTGTGGTTATTGCCGGTAAAGAATATGGTACAGGTTCCAGCCGTGACTGGGCCGCCAAGGGGACGCTGTTGCTCGGGGTCAAGGCGGTCATAGTGGAGAGCTTTGAGCGTATTCACCGCTCCAACTTGGTGGGTATGGGCGTGCTGCCATTGCAGTTCCTGCCCGGGGAAACCCGTCAGACTCTGGGCCTGACCGGTGATGAGACAGTGGATATTCTCGGCTTGGATGGCGAGCTTAAGCCAAACCAGAAGCTGCAGGCGCAGATCCATTACGCCAATGGTGAGTCCAAAACCATAACGCTGCTCAGCCGCCTGGATACCGGCATGGAGGTTGCTTACTACCGTGCCGGTGGTGTGCTGACCTATGTGCTGGAGCGTTTGGCCACCGAATAGCTCAGCTGGTTCAGTCAAAAACCGCCTTCTGGGGGGGCGGTTTTTGCTATTCCACAACAGCAGAGCAAACATGGGATTTGTTTGCACCTTCCCTAGGAGCCGGGGACGGGGTTTGTTAGAGTAGGTGCAGTTTTTGGCGGCGACTGTTGCGGGAAAGTATGAAAGCTCCTGCCCGATAGCCAACCGCCGAGTCAAAGTAATGAGCCAGGCACTGAGCCAAAGCTCTGAATTAGAGCTCTGAGTTAAAGCCTTTAGGCCAAGGCTGTAAAACCAAAGCTGCAAAACCAAAGTCGTTAAACCAAAGCCGTTAAAGTGAACCGAGTCATAGATGAATCCATGCCCCTTGTGTGCCAACACCCAACCTAAACAGACAGTTCCCGCCAGGGTTGCCAGACGTTATTTTCTCTGCCCAGAGTGTCGGCTCATCTTTCTCGACCCTGTGCATTTGCTGCCCTTGAATGAGGAACAGCAGTTTTACGATACCCACGAGAACAGCATTGACGATCCCGGCTATGTGGGCTTTTTGCAGCGCTTGTTGACGCCGGCGATGACCTTTCTGCGCCCGGGCATGCAGGGACTGGACTTTGGCTGTGGCCCTGGGCCGACACTGTCGAAACTCCTGGCCCGGGAAGGGATAGCGTGTGACGATTTCGACCCGCTGTTTTTCCCCAATCCATTGCAGGCACAGTATGACTTTATTCTCTCCAGCGAGTGTTTCGAGCACTTGCACTGGCCTGCCGCCGAGATAAGCGCGCTGCTGGCACATCTGGTTCCGGGGGGCTATTTAGGCATAATGACAGACCGCTGGCAGAGTGAAGCCCAGTTTTATGACTGGCACTATACCCGGGATCCTACCCATTGCAGTTTCTTCCATCGCGCAACATTGGACTGGCTCTGTGAGATGTTTGCTTTGAGCTTATGTTTTGTCGATGAGCGGCGGATTGCCATTTTTCAGAAAAATTGAGGCATCAAAGTGAAGGGCTGGGAAGGGCAGGCAAGCCCCAATCCCTTTGGGGCTGTACCTTGAAACCGGGGCGCCTCCAGGAAGCAGCGACCCGGTTTTTTCGCTATCAGTTGGCAGCGCCAGTGCTGAAGTTATTTTCCACCAGCGGCTGCTTGTTATCGGCCTGAGGCACATGGCACTGGGTACAGAAATAGTTCTGTCCATTGAGGGTGCCCTTGTCGTCGATAACATGGGACTTGGCCACAGGCGTTGCCTTCATGCGCTTGGCCTTGCTCCAGTCATGGCAGTTCATGCAGCTGTTTTTCTTCAGGCTGATGGGGTAGTCGGCCTTGTGAGGAATGAGGGGCGGCTGCTCGGCGTAGTTGCGCTCTATGGCATTGCCACGCATTGGATAGGAAGGCATGGCATCGGCCGGGCGTACAGAGCTAATCTCTGCATCGCCACCGCCAAGAGAACTGACGTTAACCGGCTGAGCCGTTTCTGCCTGCTGTCCTGAGCAGGCGCTGAGTGCCAGCAGCATCGCGGCTGCGCTGAGTGTTTTTTTCATTGCTTGTTCTCCGCCTTGGTGGCAATTCGGTTGCAATCTATTTTGTTGGATTTGTCTTTGGCTTCACCCTTGGGCGAGAGCCGGGTTAATGGCGTATCAAACTCAAAGACCTTCTTGGCACAGACATCGATACAGCGGCCGCAGAGGGTGCAATCGGTACTGGTTATCGTTGGGTTGCTTCCCTTGAGGGCGGGTTTGAGCACCTGTCGTTCGGGACACACGGTAAAACAGTCCATACAGTTGTTGCAGTCGTTGGCTCTTACCGCCTCGATATTGACCAGTCGCAGCTTGCCCAGCAGGCTGTAGAGGGCGCCACTGGGGCACAGGTGGCTGCACCAGGCGCGCTCGCTGACGAACAGATCCAGCAGCAGCATCGCCAGTAGCAGCCACAGGCCACTGAAGCCACCGAACAACAAGGCCCGGTAGGCCACGGGAACTGGGTTGAGCCACTCCCAGGCCAACAGGCCGGTCAGTGGGGGCAAGAGCAACACCAATACCAGCAGATAGTAGCGCAGCGACCTTGGCAGCTCGGGTAATCTGGGCAGGCCCAACTTGCGTCTGAGCCAGGCGGCCGTATCGGTCACCATGTTGACCGGGCAGACCCAGCTGCAGAACACTCGTCCACCCAGCAGACCATAACCCAGGGCGACAATGGCGGCGCCGAGCAGCAGGCTCAGTTCCGGCAGATGGCCACTGGCCAGGGTCTGCAGCGTCACCAGCGGATCGGCCAGCGGCACTGTGTCCAGTAACAGACTGGCCGACAGGTTGCCTTTCAGCAGCCAGAGGCCAAACAGTGGCCCTATGGCAAACAGCAGCAAAACGCTCAGTTGTGACAGGCGTCTGAGCAGCAGGAACCTGTGTGCCTTCCACCAACCCAGGGTGGCGATGGCATCGGCGGCAAAGGCGTCTGAGCTTTGGTTTTTTCTTCGACTCATATTGCGCCTCCGTTACCCAGTCCAGGCAGCCCTTGATTGAGCATCTCCAGGGTGGTCTTTTCCGTGTCTATGTAAGTGTCGTGCTCGGCGGTCTTGCCGCTGGCGAGTTTCTGCGGCAGCACCTTGATCGCCGCTTCTTCCAAAACGCAGGCATGTTCACACTTGCCGCAACCGGTGCAGATATCGGCATGCACGGTAGGAATAAACATGGCGTGGTGGCCACTGCGCTCATTGCGGGCACGCTCAAGGGTGATGGCCTCATCGATGAGCGGGCAGACGCGGTAGCAGACATCACATCTCAGGCCTTTGAAGTTAAGGCAGTTTTTCTCATCTATTAGTACGGCTGTGCCCATTCTGGCATCCTCGATTTTCTCGAGGCCGGTATCCAGTGCCCCACTGGGACAGGCGCGAGTACAGGGAATGTCCTCGCACATCTCGCAGGGGATACTGCGGGCGCTGAAGAAAGGCGTGCCTGTGGCAGCCCCTTCAAACCAACGCGCCAGTTTCAGGGTGTCATAGGGACAGGCCTCGACACAGAGACCACAGCGAACACAGGCCGAGAGAAAGGCGTCCTCGGCGAGGGCGCCCGGGGGACGTATCGCCTGGGGCGCCAGCGACTGGGACTTGGCCAACGCTGAAATCCCCAGCCCGGCCAACCCCATCACACAGCCGGCTTTGGCCGTGGTCGCCAGAAACTGGCGACGATTGATGTTATTGACACCATTGCGTTTGTCACCCATTACTGCTGCCTCACGCCTTCATCACTTTGACCGGACACTTCTTGTAGTCTGTCTCTTTGGACAGAGGGTCGGTGGCGTCCAGTACCAGCTTGTTGACCAATTGACGGGCATCGAAGAAGGGCATGAACACCACACCTTTGGGCGGCTTGTTACGGCCCTTGGTTTCAACCCGGGTCTTCACTTCGCCGCGAGGCGAGGCGACGATGACTTCATCACCACGCTTGAGGCCACGGCTCTTGGCGTCATCAGGATGCATGAAGATCTGTGCATCCGGATAGGCGCGGTACAACTCGGGCACCCTGGCGGTCATTGAACCTGTGTGCCAGTGCTCCAGCACCCGACCTGTGCTCATCCACAGATCATATTCACTGTTGGGTTCTTCGGCGGCCGGTTCGTAGGGCAGGGCGAAGATCACCGCCTTGCCATCCGGCTTGCCGTAGAACTGATAGCCTGAACCCGGTTTAACATAAGGGTCAGAACCTTCAACGAAGCGGCGCAGGGTTTCCTTGCCATCCACTACCGGCCAGCGCAGACCACGGGTTTCGTGGTAGCGGTCGAACTGGGCCAGATCGTGACCATGGCCGCGACCGAAGGCGGCGTATTCTTCGAAGATCCCCTTCTGCACATAGAAGCCGAAGTGTTCAGATTCATCGTTGAGTTCGGCCTGACAGTCGCTGGCGGGGAACTTGTTGATCACGCCGTTGGCGAACAGCACTTCATAGAGGTTCTTGCCGGCGTATTCAGGTTTCTTGGCAATCAGTTCGGCGGGCCAGACTTCCTCTACCTTGAAGCGCTTGGCGAACTCCATCAGCTGCCACAGATCCGACTTGGCGCCTTCAGGGGCTTTCACCTGCTGGTGCCACATATGGGTGCGGCGCTCGGCGTTACCATAGGCACCTTCTTTCTCGACCCACATGGCGGTAGGCAGGATCAGGTCGGCCGCCATGGCGGTGACTGTTGGGTAGGGATCTGACACCACGATAAAGTTTTCCGGGTTACGGAAACCGGGATAGATTTCATCGTTGATGTTGGGGCCGGCCTGCATATTGTTGGTACACATGGTCCAGTAGCAGTTGAGCTTGCCGTCTTTCAGCATCCGGCTCTGCAACACGGCGTGGAAACCGGGCTTGGGCGGAATAGTGCCTTCAGGCAGCTGCCAGGCCTTTTCTGTGATGGCGCGGTGTTTGTCGTTGTTGACCACCATATCGGCGGGCAGACGGTGGGCAAAGGTGCCGACTTCACGGGCGGTACCACAGGCTGAGGGTTGGCCTGTGAGAGAGAAGGGGCTGTTACCCGGAGTGGCAATCTTGCCGGTCAACAGGTGCAGGTTATAGAGCATGTTGTTGGCCCAAACCCCACGCACGTGTTGGTTGATACCCATGGTCCACAGGCTCATTACCTTGACCTTGGGATCGGCATAGGCCTTGGCCAGCTCCAGCAGGCGCTCTTTTTCCACGCCGCTCATCTCGCTGGCGTATTCCAGAGTGTAGCGGCTGACAAACTTGGCGTACTCATCGAAGCTGATATCGCTGAACTTGCCGTTACCCGGGTTCTTGGCTTTTTTCTCCAGCGGATGATCCGGACGCAGGCCATAACCTATGTCATCCACACCCAGAGCAAACTTGGTGTGCTTGTTGACGAAGTCCTTGTTGACCGCGCCGTTTTGGATAATGTAGTTGGCGATATAGTTGAGGATAACCAGGTCGGACTGAGGCTTGAACACTATCGGGTTGTCGGCCAAATCGAACGAGCGGTTCTCGAAGGTAGACAGTACATGCACCTTGCCGTCGGGGTGGCTCAGACGGCGATCCGACAGGCGGGCCCAGAGGATGGGGTGCATCTCGGCCATGTTGGCGCCCCAGAGCACAAAGTGATCGGCGGCTTCCAGGTCGTCATAACAGCCCATGGGTTCATCGATACCAAAGGTACGCATAAAGCCGACCACGGCCGAGGCCATACAGTGGCGGGCATTGGGGTCGATATTGTTGGTACGGAAACCTGCCTTGTGCAGCTTGGAGGCGGCGTAGCCTTCCCAGATGGTCCACTGGCCTGAGCCGAACATGCCCACAGAAGTCGGGCCCTTGGTGTTGAGCGAGTGCTTCCACTTTTCTGCCATCACATCGAAGGCCTTGTCCCAGCTCACCGGGGTGAACTCACCCTCTTTGGCATACTGGCCGTCTTTCATCCGCAGCAGTGGAGTGGTCAGACGGTCTTTTCCGTACATGATTTTCGACAGGAAGTAGCCCTTGATGCAGTTCAGGCCCTTATTGACCGGGCTCTCAGGATCGCCCTTGGTGGCGACGACCTTGCCCTCTTTTGTGCCTACCAGCACAGAGCAGCCGACACCGCAGAATCGGCAAGGGGCCTTGTCCCATTTGATATTGTCTTTCTGCTCAGCGGCTTCGACGACTTTCACTGGCAGAGTGACTCCAACGGCCGTGGCGGCGGCAACGGCGGCGTTGGCTTTAAGAAACTCGCGGCGGCTTATGCTCATGGTGTTTCCTCACTCTTTATTTCTTTTGTTTGACTGACAGGCTCAGAATCGACCTGATGATAGATAAGACTGCTGGACAGTATCCCGGGCAGACGGTTGATTGCTTCGACGTTATCCAGGATCTCGCCCTGGCTTTCGCCTTCGAGGGTGACTACCAATTTGCCTTCTGGGCTGCTGGCGTGGACTTCGGCGCCTTCAAGGGCCTGGATGGCAGTGGTCACCGCCTCCAGGGTTCCCGGAGCGGCATGCACCACCAGACTGGTGACATGGTATTCCATCTCTGTTTGTTGCTTCATTGAGGCTCACCTCGACAGGTAAGGGCGACAGGCACGGCATGGGCCGAGTCACCGGAACTGAATCAAAGTCTAGACCTCATTAAAAATGTGGGTATACCTCTTGAGAGGTAATGAAAGCGATTGGCGATCCGGATCAACATTTTCAATGTGATCTGAATCCAAGTTTGAAATTTAAACAGATTAGCCGCTTGACTCTTGCAATATTAATGCAACGCCATTTTGAGAATAGTTCTTGTTTACTACCTAAAGAGGGTTATGCAAACGGACGGATGCCATTGCCGATAAGCGATTTTTCAAACTGTCTTTCAGGAGGTTATCTGCCCTAGATGCTTAGCGGCTCGGTTATCGAACACTCATACATCGACAACCTAGCCCGATAGCTGGGTTATTCAATAGCCGGTCAGCTCCATATAACCCATGCCGGTTTGTGTGCCCTTGATGGTGATTGGCCCCTCCCAGTAGGGGATAGACAGGTTCATGGCGGCATTGGGATTGAGGGCTTCCAGAGTCAGTGACAGAGACTCTCCCGGCAGCTCCAGTTGCCAGGCTACAGGGTAACGACCGCTGGCCGTTTGTTGCCAGTCCTTGACGCTGAGGCTGATATCATCGAGCGCCAGCAGGTGGCCACTGCCGTCGGGATACATGCGCTTGCCGCTGAAAAAGGCTTTATTTTCCTGCTCTCTGAGCTGAAACAGCATCAGGGCCGAGCCGTCATCGAGCCGCAAGGCGAACCAGTCCCAGCCCTGTTGGCCGCGACTGAGAAATTCTGAGCTCCACTCCCTATCGAGCCAGGCATTGCCGGATACCTGCAGCCATTGGTCTTTGTGGCGCACTCTGCCTTCGACCCGAATAAAGGGCTGGCTGTAGTAGTAAGAGGCCACGGTGCCGGCGGCATTTTTACGGCTGAAACCCTTGTCTCCCTGAGGCTGCAGCTCGGCTTGGCTATCGAGTTGCAGCTCGAAGGCAAAGTCCTCTTCGCTGACCTGTAAACTGGCGGGAAACAGCCCGCTATTGGGGCCACTTGCCGCCCGGCTTTGCCAGCGCCAGTTATCGAGCCAGACCCTGAGCGGCAAGCCCACGGCTCCGGCTTGAGCTCCCTGGGGATGGGCTGCTTTGCCTTGGGGCGCGGCAAGTGCGCCCCTGGCCCAGCGCTCGGCGCTTTGGTGACTGTTTTGAAAACTGAGTGCGCTGTGAGCCATATAAAGCTGATTCGTCGCCCAGGGAGAGCTGGATTCAGGTTCATCCGGGGAAAGGGCAATACGAAACTGAGTCCATTGCAGTCCGAGGGGCTCACCGCTTTGCGTGGTCAGATTGGCGGTCAGATACCACCACTCCTGGCGAAACTTGGGGTGGGATAAGTGATCTTCCGGAAATTGCAGCGCCGCACCTGGCTCGACTTTCGCATAGCCTTCGCTCGCTGTACCCATCACCCGGCTCATGGCCCGTGAGTCTTGCTGCTGAGCCTGGTCTTGATGAGCCTTATCGCAGCCATTCAGCGCAGCGCCGCCCAGCAGTAGTCCCGCTAACAAGGGCGCGGCGACAGGCCATCGCATTGTAATCAATCGCATTAGAGCACCTCCTGTTGCAGACTGGAGACCAAAGAGCGGCGGCTCTGCCAATAGAGGGGAACTATCACCGCCAGGATGCAGCACAGCAGCGACAAAAGCACCACCCGGCCATAGGCCAGCCAGTCCCACTGCATGGCTATGGTCCAGCCGAAGGCCTGCAGCGTCACCTTATGAATAAGCAGGTAACCGAGAATCGCCCCCATGGGCAGGGCCAACAGACAGGTGAGCAGCACTACCAGCAGCATCTGCAATAGCAACATAGACAAAAGCCGGCCACGGGTAAGCCCGAGCGAGCGTAACATGGCGAGGCTCGCCTGGCGGGACTGGGTCAGCATCAGCACGGCACTGAAAAGCCCCACGGCGGCCACCAGTAAGGTCAAGGTGTTGAGCACCAGGGTAATGCTGAAGGTCTTGTTAAAGACTCGAATCGCCTCATCGCGAATTTTTTGCTGGCTGTAGACCTGTACCGGACTGAGTCCAAGCTCTTGAATGAGGGCGCGCTCTAGGGCGGCAATGCTTGTGAGTCCTGCCCCCTTGGCGCTTTCTGCACTTGTTGCTATGCCACTCACCGCCAGGCTAACGGCTTCAGTTGGCAGCTTAAGCTGTTGCCAGAGGGATTGCGCCAGCAGGACCTCACCCTTGGGATTGCCATAGTCGTAATAGATGGCGCTGATGGGCAGGGTCAGTGGTGTCTTGCAGTCCTTATCCGGGCAGAGGCTGAGCTGGTCGCCCGGCGCCAGCCCCAGGGTCAGCGCCAAGGGCTCGCTGATAGCCAGAGCCTGGCCTTGGATCACAGTCAGCAGCGCTTGCTGTTGCTGGTTTTGGGCTCCTTGCACCTGTTCCTGGGAAGCAACTTGTTCTTTGGAGGCAACTTGGGCCGAGGTCTTCAGCGCCGTGGTGTGGGCGATAGAGTCGGCGTCCCGGCTGATAAGGTTTATCTCCAGCGCATTGCCGCTTCCCTTGGCATAGAAGGGCGCCTGCCATTGGTAGAAGTGAGCCAGTCCGGGGGCTTGCTGCTCAAGAAAATGCTCCAGATTCGCCATATTGCCGGCGCCCGGGCGGATATAAAGCTCGGCATGCAGGCGGGTGTCGAGCCAACTTCTGAGGGTCTTGTCAAAGCTGCCTACCAGGGTATTCATAGCGATATTGGCACACAGGGCCAGTAGCAACGCCATCATGGCCAGCGCCAGCGGTGCCACCAGCTCTCGGGTATCGGCGATGGCGTACTTGCTGAGCCCGGACGGAAACAGCCGCGCCAATAGCCCGAGTAAAGACTGCAACAGTTGCGGTAACAGCAGCGGGATAGCCAGGGTCAAGAGCCCCATCAAGCCCAGGCTGTGTTGGTGGGTTTGGCTCAAGGGGTAAAGCAGCGCCGTCAGGGCAAGCAGCGCAACCCCGATGAGAAACAGGCGTTTGTGCATGCTTCTGTGTCTGTGGGCATGCCATTGGCTCTGGGTATTTTGTGCCAGGCTCTGATGACACAGCTCAAGATACAGGGGCACGCAGGCCAGCAGTGCGGCGATAAGTGTCAGACCGGCGCCTTCGGCCAACCATTGCCAGCGCCAATTCCCCGGCAGCAGAGTCGCACCATAGAGTTGCTCCAAGGTCAGCGCCACCATGGGCTGCAGCCACTGGCTGAGCTGCAGCGCCAGAATAAAGCCGCTGGCCGAGCCGATGAACACCAGCAACAACAACTCCAGCAGCAGTGCCAGCATCAGGGCGCGCCGTCCCAGGCCCTGCTTGAGCAACAAGAGCAACAAACGGCGGCGTTTCATCAGGCTGTAGCGTACGCCGTTGTAGGCGATAAACAGCCCCACCACGAAGGCCAACATCCCCATGGCGTTGAGGTTCAAATGAAAGCTGCGGGTGAGCGCGGTCAGGGCGGCGCCCTTGTCCTGCTCGCTGATATTCAGCTTATCCAGCGGCAGTCCGCTTTGCTTGAGTCGCTCTTTGAGCCTTTGCGACTCGCCAAAGAGGGCGATATAGCTGAGGGTGTCCTCGCGCTTTAATAGTTGCTGGGCCAGCGAGATATCCAGATAGAGGCGGTTACCGAGCTGCTCTGAGTCGGCGAGCGCCAGCACTTCGAGCGTGCGCCCACCGAGGGACAGGGTTGGCGGCGCCTTGAGTCCCTGATGCAGGCTGTCACTCATGACAATGATGGGCTCTCCGGCGAGCAGTCTATTCAAGGGCAGATGGTTGCGGCCATTGCCCCTTTGCTCGAAGGTGCCGAGGGCGGCAATGATATCGCTGCCTTCCACTTGCCACTGGCGGCCCTGAGCGTCGTCAAGGACGCCGCTGATCACCGGCAGTGCTTGGATGCCGCTTTGGCGCAGCTGAAAATAGAGCGCTTCATCGAGGCTGGCCCCGCGGGCCTTGGGGGTGATAAACAAACTGGCTTGTTGTCCCAGGGCTTCGCCCGCCTCACGGTAGCTGTTGATGGCGTTGTCATTGGTGGCCTTGACGCCAATCAGCAGAGTCACCGCCAACACCACTCCCAGCAGTATGGCGCCGGCTTGCAGTGGTGCCTTGCGATAGTGGGCCAGGGTGACTTTCAGGGCCTGCCAGGCCAATTTGATTGTGGTCAGCGCCCCTGTGTCATTCATGAATGCGCCCTTGCTGCAGGTGCCAGCGGCGCTGCATATAGGCGGCGGCCGTTTCGCTGTGGGTGACCATAAGAATGGCACTGCCGGCATCGGCGGCGAGAGAGCACAAAAGCTGCATCACCTCATCACCGGCGGCGGCATCCAGGTTGCCTGTCGGTTCATCGGCCAGCAGCAGTTCAGGCTTATGGGCCAGGGCGCGGGCAATGGCGACTCTCTGCTGCTGACCACCGCTGAGACTTTCGACTTCCCGGTTCAACAGTGGCGTCAGCCCCAGCGCCTGCACCAGGTGATCGCACCAGGTTTGCCAGCCTTCACCGAGCAGCGACAGGGGAAAGAGAATATTGTCGCGAACATTGAGCGGCGTCAGTAGGTTGAATTGCTGGAACACCACCCCCAGATGGCGGCGGCGAAAGGCGCTCCACTGTTTGTCCTGCCAGCGGCTGCTGTCTTGACCTGCCAGCAGAATGCGGCCTTTGTCCGGGTGCTCAAAACCGGCTATCAGATTCAGCAGTGTACTCTTGCCGCTGCCACTGGGGCCGGTCAATGCCACCGTCTCGCCGGGTTTGATCTCCAGGCTGAGATTTTCCAGCACCCTGTGGGGGCGATCGCCGTCCAAAAATCCTTTGCTTACCCCTTCCAGCAACACCTGGCTCTGCATTTGAACTCCTGTGAACCGCAGTAATCTGCTACAGCATAACAAGTTTTTTCAATCGGTGAACTCGACTTTCAGCTGTTGTTATTGCGTAAACCGAACCGGGTTCGGTCGCTCGGGGTGTAGGTCGAGGTCAAATTTTTTGCAGCAAACAGGATTAGGGGGGGCTTTGCCCCTTGAGCCGGAGGCCATTTAGGCGCAAACTGTGTCACCTGCCACGAATAACGTGGCAATCCGTTCGGATGAAGGTAGCAGGAGAGTGGGGAATCGCCCCCACACCGACGAGGCAATTTCCACCGGTTAACCCGGTTGGAGGTACTCTTTCAGGTGCCGGTCAGCATTGACGGCGTGGACTGTTACTGGACGAGCCTCTGGAGAGACCGGGCATGCCCCGGCGCCGAAGGCGAAAGTGCTGGCTTAGGCCAGCGCGAAACGCTCAGGCAAAAGGACAGAGGAGAGGATGATTGCACCGCCTTGCCTCTGGTGATCTTTCGCTTTTGGCCTTTGCTGCCGCGGTTTCGCAGCCATTTCTTTTCCTCCTCCGTTTATTAATTTAGATGTTTAATAACTGAGGAATCTATGGATTTTCATGCACTTCTTACCCAGATAAACGCTATTGTCTGGGGACCTGCCACCTTACTCTTGCTGGTGGGAACCGGTATTTATCTGAGCTTCAGGCTGGGATTCATTCAACTGTTGCGTCTACCGCTGGCGCTGCAATTGCTGTTCAAACCCGCCAATGGCAAGGGGGAGCTCTCCTCTTTTGCCGCCCTCTGTACCGCACTGTCTGCCACCATAGGCACGGGTAATATTGTCGGGGTGGCTACTGCCATCAAACTCGGTGGCCCCGGAGCTCTGTTCTGGATGTGGGTTGCTGCCTTGTTTGGCATGGCCACCAAGTACGCCGAGTGTCTATTGGCGCTTAAGTTTCGCACCACAGATCGCCACGGTAATATTGCCGGTGGCCCCATGTACTACATAGAAAAAGGCCTGGGGCTCGGTTGGTTGGCCAAGCTGTTTGCGGTTTTCGGTGTCGGAGTGGCATTTTTCGGTATAGGGACTTTTGCCCAGGTCAACGCGATTTCCGAAGCCATGACCATTGCCTTTGATGTGCCAGCCTGGATCACGGCTGTGGTACTGACCTCGCTGGTGGCTGCCGTGACCTTAGGGGGAGTTAAACGGATTGCGGCTGTGGCACAAAAGTTGGTGCCCACTATGGCTATAGGCTATGTGGTTGCCTGTCTTTGGGTGCTGCTGAGCGCCAGTGAG
Organism: Shewanella sp. MSW; assembly: GCF_007636515.1. NCBI lineage: Bacteria > Pseudomonadati > Pseudomonadota > Gammaproteobacteria > Alteromonadales > Shewanellaceae > Shewanella > Shewanella sp. MSW. The sequence continues at coordinate 12,183 of NZ_LVDR01000003.1, read as the reverse complement.
GCGATTCCGGATGCGATAGCGCTGGTGTTGCATTCCGCCTTCAATCCAGTGGCGGCTGGCGGTGGCTTTTTGGGGGCCGGTATCGCCCTGGCGATTCAAACCGGGATTGCTCGCGGAGTGTTCTCCAACGAGTCGGGTTTAGGCAGTGCCCCGATAGCGGCGGCAGCCGCCAAGACCAAGGAACCGGTTGAGCAGGGGCTGGTGAGCATGACGGGTACCTTCTTCGATACCATTATTATCTGCACCATGACGGGTTTGGTACTTATTCTTACCGGTGTTTGGAATGGCGATAGCGCCGGGGCCGGTATGACCAGCGCTGCTTTCTCCAGTGCTACCACACCGCTGATTGGCCAGTATTTGGTGACTGTGGCGCTAGTGTGTTTTGCCTTTACCACCATTCTTGGCTGGAACTATTATGGCGATCGCTGCTGGAGCTATCTCACCAAGGGCCGCTGGATCCCGCTCTATCGTTGGGTTTTCCTTGGGCTCATTGCTTCGGGCGCCTTTATCACGCTGGATCTCATCTGGCTGCTCGCAGACATAGTCAACGGCTTGATGGCGATACCCAATCTGATAGCCATCATAGGTCTGCGCCACCTGGTGCTGGCAGAAACCCGCAGTTATTTTCAGCGTCTGCGCGGCTGCAGTGATGAGGTTTTGCCTCAGACCGATGCCTGAGTCTTGAGCGAAGCAATCAAGGCCAGCAACCAGTCTTCAAACCGCCTTATTCTGGCTAATGTGGCAGGCGGTTTAAGGTTATCACTAGTTAGCGGCTGCTATTCGGTAGCTGTTGCTTATATATTGCTGGGCTATCTGGCGGAAAGGGGCTGATAGCTCAGTGTTATGCACCATGTCAGCAAGAGTCTATTTCACGCCGTGAGTTTAGTTTGCTGTTAGTCGGCAGTGTATTATCCGGCGCTCGCCGATGGATGAATTTTATGTAAATTCGCGCCGAGTTACTTGTGTAACATTATGGCTAATGCTTAAATGACAAGGTTAATTTTTGACCTTTAATCAGTTGGTTGACTTCAGTCGCCTGATGTACTTCGGCATTGAATGCCCAAGAGGGGGGTGCCTGACAATAGGACTTTGCTGTTGCAGAGTCGCAAGGAAATCGTCAGAGAGGCAGATTTATGCCGGATACCGCGACACTCAGAACTTTTCGCAGCCGTATTCTGTTGCAGATAGCCATTCCCTTAATCACTATCATGACTGTGATTTCGGGGGTTACCGGCTGGTATAACTATCAGGATGAAGAAAAGGCCTTCTTTACCGATCTGGCTGAAAAGGCCGACTTTGCTGCCAAGCGGCTTGAGTTTGAATTGTCTCTGGCGCAGCGCAATACCCAAACTCTGGCCTACAGCATTGGGCATCTTGAGTCATTCGAGCGTCTGCAGCAAGCTGACAATCTTTATCAACTGCTTAAAGACAGATTGCAGCGCAACCCCAACTTTTACGGCAGCGCCATCGCCTTTCAGCCCGGATTTCTGCCCGGGCAAAAACGCTTCGCGCCCTATGCTTTCCGCCAGGATCTTTCTATTGCGATTATGGACATAGGTCAGGAAGCCTATGATTACACCAGCGGCGAATGGGGATGGTGGACCGAGGCGCTCAAGCATCCTGACGGTTATTGGTCTCCTCCTTATTTCGACGAGGGTGCCGGCAATGCTTTGATGATCACCTTCTCACAGCCTTTCGGCAGTGAAGCGGCACCTTTGGGAGTCATAACCACAGATCTGGCGCTTTCCAGCTTACCGATTCGCTTGGGAATCGATCCCAAAAAGCTGTTGGTGTTGGATAACCAGGGGCGGCTCATTTATCACCCGGACAATAACCTTAGCCGCAATGCCAAATTGGAAGATTGGCTCGCCAATACCGCTGCAGGAAAGGAAGCGGCGCAACATATCTACGCCGCCGACACCCCTGAAGTGGCTCTGAGTGACCTCAATGGCGTGCAGTACCTTGCCAGTGTTGCCAGAGTGGCACCATTGGAATGGCGGGTATTGGTGATTACCCCACAAAAACAGTTGCTGCGTTCTTTCCTGCAGGATTTCAGCTCGTTAACAATCAATCTGTTGTTATTGGCTATATTGCTGCTGGTGACCAGTTACTGGAGTGCCAAGCGTCTCACCCAGCCCCTGGAGCTGTTGGAAACCGGGATAGTGGACTTCAGCAAGGGGTTGATAAAACGCTTGCAAAAGCCTGAAGGCGTGGTGCGGGAAATTGCTACTCTCAGTAATAAATTCAATGAGATGGCTGAAATTCTCGAAGAGAGGGAACAAGCACTGCTCGACTCCCGTGGCAACAGGTTTGCCAAGCTTATCGATGGCATGAGTGATAAGTCCTTTTACTGCTCTATGGATCCTTACGGCGCCATAGTGCAGGCCAGCGACGGTGTGGAGAAGGTATTGGGCATCTCCCCTGAGGTGCTCAGGCGCAAGTATCAGCGGCTGTTTTCCAGCAACAGTATCAATGAAGCCAACTGGCAGTATATGGAACAGGCGCTGGCCGGTGAGTCCGTACCGCCACATCAGGTGGAGTTGGCCGACGCCGAAGGTGGCTTGAGACGTTTGGATCTGTTTATGCAGCCCTTGCTCGATGATGAAGGTAAGCTGATTTCGGTGGAGATGTTGTTCAACGATGTTACCGAGCAGTTTTCCGCCGCGGCCTGGTCCAACGCAGTGCTGGAAGCGGCGCCGGAGGCGATGCTGATTGTCGATGAAAATGGCATGCTGGTGTTCTCCAACAGCCGCTGTCAGGAGCTATTCGGTTATAACGCTGAAGAGATGCTCAAACTCAACATAGATCAATTGTTGCCGGAAGTCGATCGTTTGCAGCATGCGGCCAAGCGTCATACCTTTGTGACTGACGGTAAGGATCGCATGATGGCCAAGGGCAAGGCGCTGCAGGCGCTCAAGTGTGATGGCTCCCAGTTTCCGGTGCAGATAGGTTTGAGCCTGTTACCGGCCGATCAGAAGGGTAAACACCAGGTGGCGGCATCGATTCGGGATCTGACCGAGCAACTGGCAGTAGAGCGTAAAATTCGCGAGAGCGAAAGCCGTTTTCGCGGTCTGGTATCCAACATCCCCGGCGCTGTTTATCGTACCCGGGTCGATGAACATTGGACCATGGAGTATGTCAGCGACAATATCACTGAGATAAGCGGTTATCCGGCCTGGCACTTTATCGACAGCAAGAAGCGCAGTTATGGCTCCCTGGTTATTGATGAAGACAAGCAACTGTGTATTGACACCATAAATTCGGCTCTGGCCGAGCAGCAAGCCTTCGATGTTGAGTATCGTATTCGCCACCGGGATGGCAGCGTGCGTTGGATCCATGAAAAGGGTAAGGCCAGTTACGACGAAGACGGCAATCCACTGTGGTTCGATGGCAGCCTCAACGACATTACCGACAGCAAGCTGGCTCAGGAAAAGATGGAGCAGTCGCGGGAGCAACTGGAAACCATCACAGAGTCTGTGCCCAGTACTGTGTATCAACTATTTTGGCAAAGCCCGCAGCAACGCAGATTCACCTTCCTTTCCAGTGCAGCCATTGCCACTCTGGGCCACCACAAGAATGAGGTAATGGCCGACTTTGATCTGGTGGCCGAGCGGATTGTTGCCGAAGACAGGGGCAGCATTATTCGGCTGCTTTCCGGTGAGGGGGGGCTGCAGTGGATCAAAGAGTTTCGCTACCGTCACCCTTCCGGCGAGGTGCGTTGGCTCGAGGCCGGTGCCAAAGGCAGCAAACAGCAGGATGGCATGCTCTGGAACGGTTATCTGACCGATATCAGCGGCCGTAAAAAGATGGAAACCGAACTGGCCCAGAGTGAGGCACACTTCCGGGCCCTGTTTGATAACGCAGGCATAGGCATAGTCAACCTGGATGATCGCGGCACCATAATGGATTGTAATGGTCAATTCTGCACTGATATGGGCATGAGTGCCGAACAGCTGAAACGTCGCTCGTTTGCCGATCTGATGGTGCCGGAAGACAGAAGCAAAGCCAACGAGTTGTACGAGCGCTTGCAACAGAGTGACGATCACAGTGTCAGCGGCGAGTGGCGCCTGCTCAGTGCTTCTGGCGAGCCGATGTGGATGGCCGTCAACGCTTCTGAAATTGAGGAAGAAGGTGATCGTGAACGCTCAGTGGTTATGAGCATTGCCAACATCACCCGCTTGAAACTCTTGTCCAATGAGCTGATGACGGCCAAGGATGAAGCCGATGCTGCCAACAAGGCCAAGAGTGACTTTCTTGCCAATATGTCCCACGAGATACGCACCCCGATGAATGCCATTATCGGTATGTCACAACTGTGTCTGCAGACCAAGCTGGATAACAAGCAGCGTAACTATGTGGAAAAAATTGAACGGGCTTCGCAATCCCTGCTGGGGATCATCAATGACATTCTCGACTTTTCCAAGATTGAGGCCGGCAAACTGGATATCGAAGTGGTGCCGTTCCAGCTCGACAATATTCTGGAAGATCTCGGGGATATGTTCTCGGAGCGTGCCGCCGAAAAACAATTGGAGCTGTTGTTTGCCGTGGCCCCCAGTGTGCCCAGCTATCTGGAAGGGGATCCGCTACGCCTCAGTCAGGTGTTGATTAACCTGATGAACAACGCCATTAAATTCACCGAGCGCGGTGAAGTGATGCTGTCGATAACTGAGCTAAGCCGCGAGCAGAATGAGGTGCTCCTGAGATTCGCAGTGCGTGACAGTGGCATAGGTCTGACGGCCGAGCAGCAGGCCAGATTATTCAAGTCTTTCAGCCAGGCGGACACTTCAACCACACGTAAATACGGTGGTACCGGGCTTGGGCTGGCGATCTCCAAACAGCTGGTGGAACTGATGGGCGGTGAAATCGGCGTTGAAAGCCAGTTTGGTAACGGCAGTTGTTTCTTCTTTACCGTGCGACTCAAGGTTGCGGAAAACGACAAGCTCAATGTAGAGCAGGAACTGGAAGGTATGCCGATTCTGGTGGTTGATGACAACGGCACCGCCAGAGATATATTGCGTACTACGCTCGAGAGTATGGGCTTTGCCGTCGACTGTGCCCGCAGCGGCATGGAGGCGCTGGAGAAGGTGAAGCGCAAGTCCTACAAGATGGCCCTGATCGATTGGAAGATGCCTGAGCTGGACGGCATGGAAACCGCCCGGCAAATATTGCAGCTAAAGGAGCCGCCACTGATCCTCATGGTATCGGCCCACGCCAACAATGACTTTATCGAACAGTTGGAGCAACTCGGGATCAACGGCTATATCACCAAGCCGGTCAGTGCCTCCAGGCTGCTGGACGGCATTATGTTGGCGCTTGGACGTCAGGGCCATATTCCCGTCAGGCGCAAGGTACTGGATCTTGAATCGCTGCAATTGGCGGCTCTTGCCGGCAAACGAGTGCTGCTGGTGGAAGACAACGAGATGAATCAGGAGGTGGCGACCGAGTTTCTCGAGCAGGTAGGCATAGACCTGTCTATCGCAGAAAACGGCCAGATAGCGCTGGAGAAGTTGGCGCAGCAGCAGTTTGATCTTGTGCTGATGGACTGTCAAATGCCTGTGATGGACGGCTATCAGGCCACAGAAGCGCTGCGTAAGATGCCAGGGCTTGAGCAGTTGCCAGTGGTCGCCATGACGGCCAACGCCATGGCCGGTGACAAGGAGATGTGCCTGATGGCCGGCATGAATGATCACATTGCCAAGCCGATAGAAGTCAGCCTCTTGTATCAGGTGTTGTTGCAGTATCTGGGAGGGGGGCAAGCCCCTGCTGCAGGGAATAATAACACTGGGATGGCCGATGGTGATGCTCCTGATGATCTGGTGAGCTGGCCGGAACAAGAGAGCTTGGATATCGACCGGGGCTTGCAGCTGGTGCAGCATTCAGAACGCCTCTATCGACGCATCCTCGAGCGTTTCCTCGCTAGTCAGGGCAATGTTGGCAAACGGATCCGCAAAGCGCTCAAGGAACAGCAGCAGGAAGAAGCGGTTAGGGCGGCGCATACTTTGAAGGGACTGGCGGGCAATCTTTGCTCTGAGGCTTTGGTGGAAGAGGCTCGGCAATTGGAAGCTAAGTTGGCGGCCGCTGAAGAATGTGAGCAAGAGTTGCAGGCAGTGGAAAAGCGGGTCGCCGTCATTGTCGACGCCATTGCAGATTGGATGGGTGATAAGCCACAAAGCGCTCTTCAGACGCAAGCCGATGCGGCCGAGGAGATGGATGTCGAGACGCTTAAAACCGCTTTGAAGCAACTGCAAAGCAGTCTGGAAGATGCCGATGCCGATGCCGTCGTTCAACTGGAAGCATTGAGCCGCCGGGTGAGTAAACCTTTGTGGCAGCGCTTGAAACCTGTCAGCAGCATGGTCGGCAGCTACCAATTTGATGATGCTGCCGACCTTATTCGCGAATTACAGCAAGAGCTGAACGAGGCGGAATAAGCCTGACTATACTCAACGGGTAATTACGGGCTACGGCGGAACCTGCTGTGCCGAGATGCAAATCGGTGTCTGGAGCAAGAGGGAGATTGGGATGGAAAAAGCCACTGTGTTGGTGGTGGATGATACACCGGAGAATATTGATATTCTGCTCGGGATCCTCGGCGATGACTATAAGCTCAAGGTGGCGATAGATGGCCCAAGAGCGCTGGCGTTGGCGCAGAAGAGCCCTCCGGATCTGATCCTCCTGGATGTGATGATGCCGGGTATGAATGGCTATGAAGTCTGTAAGCGTCTCAAGCAAGAGCCTATGACTTGCCATATTCCGGTGATCTTTGTCACTGCTCTCTCTGAAGTGGCCGATGAGACCCAGGGCTTTGATTTGGGCGCTGTCGACTACATCACCAAGCCTGTCAGTGCCCCGATAGTTAAGGCGCGGGTGCGGAACCACCTGGCCCTCTATGATCAGCAGCGCTTGCTGGAACAACAGGTGCGTGAACGCACTCACGAGCTGGAACAGACCCGTTTCGAGATCATTCGTCGTCTGGGCCGCGCTGCCGAATACAAGGATAACGAAACCGGCTTACACGTTATTCGCATGAGCCACTACGCCAAGCTACTGGCGCAGCAAGCCCAGTTGCCGGAACACTTCTGTGAACTACTCTATAATGCGGCGCCCATGCATGATATCGGCAAGATAGGTACGCCGGACGCCGTGCTGAAAAAGCCGGCCAAGCTGGATGCCGAAGAGTGGAGAATCATGCAACAACACGCCGAAATTGGCGCCGAGATTATTGGTGAACACCCGGATCCTCTGTTGCAGATGTCCCGGAGGATAGCATTGACCCACCACGAAAAGTGGGACGGCTCAGGTTATCCCAAAGGTTTAAAAGGCGAAGATATTCCCATTGAGGGGCGAATCGTCGCCATTGCCGATGTCTTTGATGCCCTGACTTCGATTCGACCTTACAAGAAGGCCTGGAGCATAGAAGATACCATGGCGTTACTGGAGTCTGAGGCAGGGAAACACTTTGACCCTGAACTGGTGGAGCACTTCAAACAGATATTGCCCCAGGTGATTGAAGTGCGTGACACTCATATGGAAACCGAGTCCGACGCCGAATAGCGACAAACTGCTGATAAAAATAAAGGCGCCGACGGCGCCTTTATTGGGTGATTTATTGTTACTCCTGCTCTTCCAGAGAGTAGGGTAGAGGCATTACCGTCAGTTCGCTGTTTTCATCATCGGCGATACGGAATTTGGCACCGACTTCTGTGTCATTGGCCAGTACTGCGGTCAGCAGTAACTCGCCATTTCGTTGTACGGCTTCAATAATGCTGCCACCCTTACGAAAACCTCCTTCCAGCGCCATCTCCAGCGTGGTTTCCGGGGTGACATCGACAGTGGCTTTGCCCTTGAGAATATAGAGGGCTCGCTTGTTGCCGCCGCGATACTTCATTCTGGCCACGGTTTCCTGGCCCATGTAGCAACCCTTGGTGAAGCTGATGCCGTTGATGGCTTGCAGGTTGCACATTTGCGGTACAAATTGGCCCATGTGTGCTGCCGGCAGGTTAGGGTAGGCGGCAAGGATTTCCAGCTCTTGCCAGGCACTGGCATCGACTGGAGGCTGCTGGCAGATGGCATCGGCCTGGGCTTTGGGCAGTACCAGAATAAAGCGCTCGCCGTCCTGCAGCACTGCGCCGCCATCGACAGCGCTGACTTGTTGCTCGGCGTTGAAGCCCGGAAGCTGCTCTGTCAGCCAAGTGCTCGCCTTGGCACCGGCAACACCCAAGAGGCTGTAATCGTCGCTGACATCGACCAGTTCGGCCTTACTGAATACCGCATACTTCTTCAATTGCGGCAAGTCGGCTGCCAGGGTATCTTTTGGCATCATCAATATCAGGGCATCACCCAGAGTAAAGGTTCTGAAGCTTGAAAGCATCTTGCCTTTGGGGTCGCAGTGAGCGCCCCAGCGCCACTGCTCTGTCGTGAGAGAGCTGATATCTGTGGTGACCTGACCGTGGATAAAGCTGCGGCCCTGTTCACCGGTAACGGCAAGCAGACCCAAGTGAGAGAGGCGGGAAATAAGCAGATCCGGAATGCCGGCATCCAGAGGCCAATCGGGCTGAGAAACGCAAATGCTCATAACAAGATCCTGAGATTGAAGGCATTAAGAGATCTGCGATTGTAGCGGATTTGACAGAAATAAACAGGGCGCCAAGGGTAATAAGGCGCCCTGTGAAAATCAGAACAGCAAACGAGTACGGATAGTGCCTTCGATAGACTTGAGTTCTGTTAGTGCTTCTTCTGCCTGAGTGGTATCCACTTCCATTACCACATAACCTATGGTCGGCGTGGTTTGCAGGTACTGGGCTGAAATGTTGATGCCTTTTTCTGAAAACGCCTGGTTAATCTTGATCAGAATACCTGGACGGTTATGGTGAATATGCAGCAGGCGAGAGGCATCTTTATGCTGCGGCAGCGATACTTCCGGGAAGTTGACTGCCGACAGGGTAGAGCCGTTGTCTGAGTATTTGGCCAGCTTGCCGGCAACCTCAATACCTATGTTTTCCTGAGCTTCTTCTGTGCTGCCACCTATGTGAGGGGTCAGCAGCACATTGTCCAGACCGCGCAGCGGGCTTTGGAATTCATCTGTGTTGGACTTGGGCTCAGCCGGAAACACGTCGATGGCAGCACCAGCCAACTGCTGCTCCTTGAGGGCGACGGCCAGGGCGTCGATATCCACCACTGTGCCGCGGGAAGCGTTGATCAATATGCTCCCTTTGCGCATCATCGCCAGTTCGGCCTGGGCAATCATCTCTTTGGTCTGTGGTGTTTCAGGTACATGCAGGCTGACCACATCGGCCTGAGACAGCAGTTGCTCCATGGAGTGAACTTGTTGGGCGTTACCCAGCGGCAGCTTATCTTCGATATCGAAGAAGATCACTTTCATCCCTAAAGTTTCGGCAAGGATCCCAAGCTGGGTGCCGATATGACCATAACCTATAACCCCAAGGGTTTTGCCGCGGGCTTCAAAGCTGCCATTGGCGCTCTTGAGCCAGCCACCACGATGGGCCAGGGCGTTGCGCTGCGGGATCCCGCGCAGCAACATGATGATTTCACCGAGTACCAGTTCGGCCACGCTGCGGGTATTGGAGAAGGGTGCGTTGAATACTGGAATACCCAGTTGCTCGGCAGCCTTGAGATCGACCTGGTTGGTACCGATACAGAAACATCCTATGGCAACCAGCTTTTCAGCTTGTTGCAAGACTTCTTGGGTTAGTTGGGTACGGGAGCGGATTCCGACGAAATGGGCATCTTTGATCGACTGCTGCAGCTCAGTGCCGGAAAGTGATGCCTTATGATACTCGATATTGGTGTAGCCAGCCCTTTCCAGCACATCAACGGCTGATTGGTGGACGCCTTCCAACAACAGGATTTTAATTTTATCCTTGTCCAGCGAGTGTTTCGCCATGATATAGGTACCCTCTTGATTATTAACTAATGTACGTATGCTATGATATTTTCGCTCATGCCCAACCAAAGTAGCACTTTTTTCAGATTAAGTGGAGGGCTAGATGGCTAAAGTATTTTTTCCTAATAGAGAACAATCACTGGCATAAGGAAAGTGGCTTGAAAAACACAATTATCTGGCTGGTCATTTATTTTGCGGTACTTATCTGGTCGGCGATAGCCCCCAAAGATAATTTTACTTGGTGGCTGGAAGCGCTGCCGGGTATGCTGGCGCTGCCGATACTGTTTTTTACCCGTAAGCGTTTCCCGTTGACTCCACTGCTTTATGGCCTGATTTTGGTGCACTGCCTGATCCTCTTTGTCGGTGCCCACTACACCTACGCCGAGGTGCCACTGTTCGATACCTTGGCACAGTGGATGGGTTCTGAGCGCAATAACTACGATAAACTGGGTCACTTGGCGCAAGGGTTTATCCCGGCCATGATTGCTCGGGAGATACTGCTGCGTAATCGGGCAGTGAAGCCGGGTGCCTGGTGTGCCTTTCTAGTCAGTTGTTTTGCCTTGGCCTTATCGGCTTTCTATGAACTGATAGAATGGTGGGTCGCCGTTGCCACCGGAACCGGCGCCGAGGCCTTTCTCGGCACCCAAGGCTACGTTTGGGATACCCAGTCGGATATGCTGATGGCCCTTGTCGGTGCTATCGCTGCCTTGTTCTTCTTATCCTCATTTCATGACCGTCAATTGCGGCATTTAAACGTAGATTGACAGTTGGAACAAAGAGTTTTGAATACACTCTTTACAATCTTCCGTCTGAAAAAGCTGTTAAAGATTGTTAGAATAATACTTTATGGTGATGAAAACCGGACGTTATCTGGTCAGAATCGTCTGATGCTTTTTGTGTAGTCGCACTTAAAGTGATTAAGGAAGCTATCCCTTTAGGGATATAAGCAAGACTTTTCAGGGAGAAGAGTAAAAATGAGTAGTATCAATGAGTTGGTTTTTATAAATCAAATAGCCGCCCCTTGTCATTTGGCCATACTGGCCGAGTCCATCGGTCTTAAGACTCGTATAGTACGCCACCCGGAGCAGTTGGAACCGCAGAAGAGTGATAGTACTTTTTATCTAATCTCTCAGAAGGGGGCAGCGCTGGATAATAAGGGGATCCCTTTATTGGCCAGTCGTTTGGTTTCTCATGTTCCGGTCGCCCTTTATCAAGTCAGCAGAGGGTCACTGGATCAGGAATCAGCGATGTTGCTGGGGATCCGCGGAGTGCTCTACTCAGATCAGCGTATCGATCTTATGCTCACTGGTCTACGCAAGATGGTGGCCGATGAGCTCTGGTACGACAGAACCCTTATCAGTAAGATGTTCCGTAAGTTGGTCAAAACTCTGGACACTGGCAATGAGATGTCGGCCGATACGGTTTCCATGCTGCAGATGTTGACCCGGCGTGAACGTACCATTATTCAGCTGGTTTCCAGTGGTGCCAGGAATAAAGAGATAGCCCAGCGTCTGTGTATCAGTGAGCATACGGTCAAGGCGCATATCTCATCGATTTTCCGCAAGACACAATCTCGTAATCGAGTCGAATTGTTGCGTTGGGCCCAGACCTATCAGAGTCACTTCGATCTCATCAGTTGATTTGTCGCTGGATTCAGCCTGAACTTGGCCCCGAATGGGGCTTGTTTATGTTTTGATGGCTTTTTATGTAAGCCAAGTCAGTGGAAAATTCCTGTCAGAGTGCGGCAATCGCCGCTGCTTTGTGCTTTTTTACGCGTTGGGAATGGCTTTCAGCCAAAGCTATGATAGTTGTTGTGCCTGTGGCGAAAGTCGTGGGGCTTAAGCATTCCAATCTGTTCATAGCTTGCGTTCATAAGCACGCTCGCCACCGGCGAGCATTCGCCCTCAGCCACGTTATTTGCGCCAACGGCTGTCGGCGACACCGAGGAGGGATTGGAGCAATTCTGTGAGAGCTAACTTGTTTGAAGTTACCTATATGCCTGCGGACATACGCCTCATTTTCAGGCACAGGCGGAACTGTGACCTTCCGAGCCAGGGATGGCGAGGCAGAGCTTACAGGGACGTACTCGCAGCGAGTCACAGGATCGCCTGTGCGAAAAGCGCACCGCAGGTGGTTGACTACATCGTGGCTGGAAGCACGGCCAATACTAACTTAGGAACTTTTAGCTGGAAGCTATGATAGCCGCTGTGCCAGCGGCCTAAAGTCGTGGTGTAAATGCCTCCATGCACAACGGCCAGTTCGCCATCCCTGGCTCTCGCTCG